>WREE01000076.1 GCA_009779515.1 Symbiobacteriaceae bacterium | reverse complement strand
TGCTCTTTGCCAACCCCCTGATAACTATTTATTTGGAGAATGCTATCCGCTAAACCAAGGGGGTGATTATTTGATGGCCAATATGGTGACCGTTTTAGCAGCCTTGCCGGAGGGGCGTCCCTTTGCCCTGGATCAGCAAATGCTGTTCAGTATTATCATACAACTATTTAACGCTTGCGTTTTAGCCGGGGTTATGTCCTATTTTCTTTATAAGCCTGTTCATACTTTTATGCAGGAGCGCAGTGAACGGATTAAAGCTAGACTGCAGCAAGCGGAGCAGGGAGCAAACGAAGCGGAGGAGATGAAGAATCTTTACACCGCCAAGCTGGAGGAAATTGAGCAGGAACGCCTGGAGATTCTGGAGGCAGCCCGAGCTATGGCGGCAGAGCGTACCCGCCAAATGCTCGATGATTGCAAGGAAGATATTAACAATATGCGGCGAAATGCCGAGGCCGAGCTTAAGCGGGAACGAGAAAAGGTTAACGAAGATATTAGCCATTATATCCTGGAGGTAGCTTTAGGGATGGCGCGGAAGTTTGTCACAGTATCCATTGATGGAGCTGCTCAGGAGCGTATTTTTACGGAAACCGTTGCCGAGCTGGAGAAAAGCTCATGGATACACTAACTACCCAATATGCCACCGCTCTGATGGATTTGGCGGTGCGCACCGGCATGCAGCTCTCCTTTTTTGAACAGACCATAATGGTGCGGGACATCATTGCCCTTTCGGAGGTTCCGGATATCATGGATAACCCCAGCTTCCCCCGGGATGTTAAAGGTCGTTTTGTGGTGGAAGCTTTCTCGGGCAAAATTCACGAAGATTTCGCTTCTTTTCTCCTGGGGATGGTCATGAACGATCACGGTGCCCTTATCCGGACTACCTTGCAAGCTTTTTCCAGCTTGATGGGTTTGTCCCTGGAGCAAACTACAGCTTTGGTGGTTTCAGCTACGGAGCTGGATAGTCGCCAAAGCGACATATTGCGCAATTTAATTGCCCGTAAACTCAACAAAAGGGTTGCTATCTCGGTTAGAGTAGACCCTTCCCTCATTGCCGGTTTTTATATATATGTGGATGGCCTGTTGCTGGATTCTTCAGTAGCCAAGCATATCAATGATATGGGCGAGAGCATTAAACTCTCCATTCAAGGGATGGTACACGCATGAGCATTAGAGTAAGCGAGCTAAGTGCGATTATCCAGTCTCATGTGGATAACTTCGCAGCTACCCCCACTGTTTCCGAAGCCGGAACAGTACAACGCACCGGAGATGGTATCGCTCAGGTGATGGGGTTAAACCAAGTTATGAGCGGAGAACTCTTGGATTTTCCCGGTGGGATGCAGGGGATTGCTCTGAACCTGGAAAAGGAGAGTGTGGGGGTTATTCTGCTGGGGCAAAACTCGACTATCCGGGAAGGAGATCCGGTACGGCGCACGGGGACGGTTATTGAAATTCCCGTGGGAGATGCCTTACTGGGGCGGGTGGTAAATGCCCTGGGACAGCCTCTGGATCATCAAGGAGCTTTAGCAACGACCAAAACTCGTAGGATAGAGAGTGTGGCACCCGGAGTAATGGCACGTAAAGAGGTCGCTGTCCCCTTGCAGACAGGCATTAAAGCCATTGATATCTTAGTACCTATCGGTCGCGGGCAGCGGGAGCTGATTATTGGCGACCGTCAAACCGGTAAAACGGCTATATGCATAGATACCATTATCAACCAAAAAGGAACTGGTGTGCACTGCATTTATGTGGCTATTGGACAAAAAGCAGCCACCGTTGCCCGTATTATCCGCACCCTTAAAGAAAATGGCGCTATGGAGTATTCGACGGTGGTGGCAGCAACCGCCGGCGATGCCACCTCTTTGCAATATATCGCCCCTTATGCTGGTTGTGCTATCGGCGAGGAGTGGATGGAGCAAGGTAAGGATGTGCTGATTATCTACGACGACCTTTCCAAGCATGCCGTTGCTTACCGCACTATCAGCCTGCTTCTCCGTCGCCCCCCGGGGCGGGAAGCCTACCCGGGAGATATCTTTTACTTACACTCCCGTTTATTGGAACGAGCGGCCTGCCTTTCCGACGAGATGGGCGGCGGCACTCTAACCGCTCTGCCGGTGGTCGAAACTCTGGAGGGAGATATTTCAGCTTATATACCTACGAACCTAATATCTATTACCGATGGGCAAATATTTTTGGAAGCCGAGCTGTTCAACGAAGGGATTCGTCCGGCCATTAACCCTGGGTTTTCTATCTCTCGTGTCGGTGGAGCCGCTCAGGTGCGAGCTATGCGTCAACTGGCAGGTCCTCTCCGTATCGAACTGGCGCAATACCGGGAACTGGCAGCCTTTGCGCAATATGGCTCCGACCTTTCCCGGGATACTCTTATGCGTCTACGCCAAGGGGAGCGGATAGTCGAGCTGTTGAAACAGGAGCAGTACGCCCCTTTGCCGGTAGAACAGCAAGTCCTTATGGTCTTTGCTTTAGTGCATGGCTTTTTAGCGGAAGTTCATGTCGACCAAATCCAGGAATTTGAAAGAGACTTTTTAGAATATATGGATCGCGACCAAAGCTGGCTACTGGCGGAGATTCGTGAAAAGAAGGAGTTCTCCCCGGAGCTGGTGGAGCAGTTCAAGAAAATTTTAGACGCCTTCCTCAAGACGCATATCTACCATTGATATTTAGTTAAAAAACGAGGTATATTTTATGGCTTCCCTCAAGCATTTTAAGCGCCGCATGACCACGGTTGCCACCACCCAGCAGGTGATGAAGGCGATGAATATGGTGGCAGCTGCCAAGCTGGCTCGGGTAAAGGGGCAGCTGGATGCCGCCCGACCTTTCTATGAGGGTATGGAGGAGCTTCTGGGCAACCTTAAAGGCTCCCAGGCGGCTGCGCAATCTATTTATGCCAACCCTCCCCAAGCCAACCGTTGTGCCTACATCGTCATCAGCGGCGATAAGGGGCTCTGTGGCAGCTACAACAACAATATCGCAGCGGCAGCTCTGGAGCATATCCAAGCCCGGGAAGGAGAAGGAAAGAGTACCCGCATTGTCACCGTTGGGCTCAAAGCTCGCGAATTTCTAGTGCGACGCCAAAAAGAGATTGCCCAGGTTTGGGCGTACCCCAACGATGCCAATTTTTTCGAGGAAGCCCGAAGTATTTCGGCACGTCTGGTTTCGATTTATGGTAACCGGAATATCGACGAAGTCTATTTAGCTTACACCAGGTTCGATTCCATGCTCTCCTACACCCCTCAGGTAGTGCGCCTCCTTCCTCTGTCCCTGGCTGCGGAGCATAGCAACAGCTATAACTGGATGTCCTACGATAATGAAACCGACCGCTTTTTAGACCGGGCGGTGCGTTATTACCTGGCAGCGGTTATTTACCGTAGTCTGGCGGAGGCTTCGGTTTGCGAGCAGGCTGCTCGCATGGTTCAAATGGATTCTGCCGTGAGCAATGCGGAGGAAATTCTCCTGGGGTTGGGTCGCTCCTACAACCGCAAACGTCAAGCAGCTATTACCCAGGAGATTAATGAAATTGTCAGCAGTTTAACCATTACCTCACAATCTGGTATAGCAAGCAGGTGAGTAACGTATCTACAACTAATATAGGCATGGTCATCAGTATTGTTGGAGCGGTAGTAGATGTCCGTTTTCGGGACGACCTCCCGGCCATGTACAATGCTTTAGAGATAAGCCATGGTGACGAAACCGTGGTGCTGGAGGTTATGCAGCATGTAGGGGATAACACGGTGCGTTGTATAGCTATGAATCCTACCGATGGCTTGGTGCGGGGGATGGAGGTTACCGATACCGGTTCTCCTATCTCGGTGCCGGTAGGGGAGGCTACTCTGGGGCGTATTCTCAATGTCTTCGGTCAGTCCATCGATGGGCTGGCTCACCCCACCGGCAAAGAGCGGTGGTCGATTCATCGCCCGGCTCCGGCCATTGCCGACCTAAGCACCTCCACGGAGATTTTAGAAACCGGCATCAAAGCCATCGACCTTCTCTGCCCTTATGCTAAGGGGGGTAAGGTAGGGCTCTTTGGCGGTGCTGGCGTAGGTAAAACTATGCTCATCATGGAGCTTATCCGCAACATTGCCACGGAACATGCAGGTTATTCGGTCTTTGTGGGGGTAGGGGAGCGCACCCGGGAGGGAAACGAGCTCTACCACGATATGAACCGTTCCGGGGTGCTGGCAAAGACCTCCCTGGTTTTCGGGCAGATGAACGAACCTCCCGGCGCCAGGATGCGGGTGGCGCTCACCGGTCTCACCATGGCCGAGTACTTTCGCGATGTAGCACGCCAGGATGTGCTGCTCTTTATCGATAATATTTTTCGCTTTGTGCAAGCCGGTTCCGAAGTATCAGCGCTTTTGGGACGTGTCCCCAGTGCTGCCGGTTATCAGCCCACCCTAGCGGATGAAATTGGTCACTTACAGGAGCGGATTACCTCCACTACCCGTGGCTCTATTACTTCAGTTCAGGCAATTTATGTTCCCGCCGACGATCCTACCGACCCAGCCACCGCAGCTACTTACGCCCATTTGGATGCCGTTACCTACCTTTCCCGAGGGATTGTAGAGCAGGGTATATATCCGGCGGTTTCACCCCTCGAGTCTAACTCCCGAGTGCTGGATCCTCTGGTTACCGGCAGCGAACACTATGAAACTGCCCGTTCAGTGCAAAGTATTTTACAGCGCTATAAGGATCTCCACGATATTGTAGCTATTTTAGGTATAGATGAAATGTCCGAAAACGACAAGCTGATTATCAACCGAGCCCGCAAAGTGCAGCGCTTTCTCTCCCAACCTTTTTATGTAGCGGAAAAATTTACCGGTATTCCCGGCAGGTATGTGCCTATTGAAGAAACGGTGCGGGGTTTCCAGGAAATACTAGAGGGACGCCACGATGAGATTCCGGAAGGTATGTTTTTAAATACCGGCAGTATCGATGATGTGCTCCGCCGCTTTAAAGAGGCGGAAGATAAAGGTTAATGGGATATGGATAGCGAAACAGCAGGCAAAATCCACCTCAGAGTCTACACCCCTCAGCAGCTTAAGGTTGACGAAAATGTCGATATGGTTATTCTGCAAAGCTCCCAAGGCCCCACCGGTATACTTCCCGGACATATGCCCCTTTCCCTGATGCTGCAGTATGGCGTGGCGCGTATTGTGCACAATAACGAAGAGCGACGTTTGGCCATCTATGGAGGGTTGGCTCAAATCCAGAGCAATCAGCTACTGGTTATCACCAGCGAAGCTGAATGGCCCGAAGAGATTGACCTCTCCCTGGCGGAGAGTCAACGTGCTGAAGCCGAAAGCAGTCTCAGGTTGCAAACCGACAGTGTTGAAGTCCAGCGTACCCAGGTGGCGCTACGCCGTTCTTTGGTGCAGATTGAAGTCTGCAGTTACCCCATAGTCAATCGACCACCAAAGTAGAAGCAAAGTTGTTCGTGTGAGGCTGAAGATAAAGTCTTCAGCCTCTCGCCTTAAGAGTGCGCTCTGCGGCGAATTATGATCTGTGCAAAGGATGAAGTTTGCTTTTTGACGCCCATGTCGCCAAAAAGCGGTTTAGCTGTTGGGAGGGGTATATAATGGTCAAAAGTATAGCTAAGTTTTTAGGCTTTGTTATGCTGACAGGGCTTCTGGGGGGGTGTAACGCTACTCCCGTAACCTCTGCCTGGAGAGCAACCTATAGCACCAGTTTAACTGCTATTCCCGGCGTCGATAGCAACGATATCCGCGCTGTGCAGGCACTGCGAGATAAATACGATTATTTTACCTACGGTATGCTGGCTTCAACTGAGCTTTTTCAGGATTGCCGCGACGATAAGCCCAACGGCTACGCCGTACTGTTATGTGCCTGGCTCAGTGAGCTTTTTGGCATTGAGTTTCGCCCTACTTTCTATGAATGGGGAGAGCTACTGGCAGGGTTAGCTTCCGGGGAGGTCGACTTCAGCGGGGAGTTAACACCCACCGAGGAGCGGCTGAAGATCCATTATATGACCGGCCCTATTGCTATGCGTAACGTCAAGAGCTTCCGCCTGTTAGGTTCTCCTACCATGAGTGAAATTGTCAAATCTCGTCCCGTCAACTGTCTCTTTTTGGGTGGCGCTTCCACCGTTGAGGTGGTCACCTCGCGCTTGTCGGTTCCTTATGAAATCACCTTGGTCTACGATTACCAGGCTGCTTACGAACTACTGCTAAGCGGAGAAGGAGATATCTTCTTTGCCGAAAATAATGTGGAAGCCGAATTCGATATCTACAACAATGTCCTGGTGGAGTTTTTTCTCCCTCTCATTTACAGTCCGGTAGCCTTAGCCACCCGCAATCAGGAGCTTGTACCGATAATTGAAATTATGCAAAAGGTTTTGCAGGGGGATGACGCTCATCACCTGGCAGAGCTTTATAACCAAGGGTATAAAGAATATTCCCAGCACAAACTCTTCATGCGCTTCACCCCCGAGGAGCTCGACTTTATTAGGAGCAACCCTGTGGTCAAGTTTGCGGCAGAGTACGAAAATTACCCCATGAGCTTTTATAATAACCGGGAAAAGGCATGGCAGGGTATTTTCTTCGATGTCCTGGCGGAGATCTCCCAGGGTACAGGGATTAACTTTCAGATGGCCAACCACACAATCACCGAGTGGCCGGAGCTATTGAGCATGTTGGACAAAGGTGAAGTCTCTTTTGTATCCGAACTCATCCGAACCCCCGAGCGGGAAGGAAAATATTTGTGGCCTTCGATCAACTTACTTACCGATAATTACGCACTTATTTCCAAGACAGAATATCCCTCTATCGGCATTAACGAAATCATGTATGCCCGAGTGGGAGTCCCCCGCAATACAGCTTACCACGAAGTGTTCCAAAATTGGTTCCCCATGAGCAAAATGGTTATATATGAGGGGTCGGATGTTGCCTTTCGCGCTTTGGGGGAAGGCGAGGTAGATATGGTAATCGCCAGCATGTATAAACTGCTGGCGCTGACGAATTTTATGGAAGAGACAGGATATAAAGCCAATATCGTCTTCGACCATTATGTGGAATCTACTATGGGTTTCAACCTTCAGGAGGAGCTGCTCTGTTCCATTATCAACAAATCTCTGATGATAGTTGATACCAAACGTATAGGCGAACAGTGGACTCTTAAAACTTACGATTACCGGGCAAAACTGGCGCAAGCCCGTACCCCCTGGATTAGTGGGGCTACGGCGCTGCTGGTCTTCTCTATCTGCCTGGTCTTTATTTATTGGCGTAATCGTCATGAGAGCAGGCGCTTAAGCTTGCTGGTGCAGCAGCGCACGGGGGAGTTGGAACAGGAGACAGCAACTTTGCGTCAAGCAGAACAGTCGATTATCCATCGGGAAGCCATGACCAACGCTTTAAACCGCATATCCATACTCTTTTTAGCTCCAGATCAAGAAACCTTTGAGGAAAAGATGACCGAGGGAATTGAGATTATCGCCGAGATGATGGGGGTAGGAAGCATTTCGGTCTGGCGTAACTACCAGGGGACGGATTCCCTTTACACCTCCCAGCTTTTTCGTTGGAACGGCGAAGAAGGGGGGATGGTGCCGCCGCGCCCCATATTGCAAAATATTCCCCTACCACGTCTAACCCCTCATTGGCACAGTATTTTAACTGGGGAGCGGGTGCTAAACGGAGCGGTGCGCGAGATGGAGGATCCTCCGGAGGCTTTAAGCCACTTTGGGGTAGTCTCGGCGTTTTTAGCCCCTCTTTATTACGATAACGCTTCCTGGGGTTTTGTCCTCTTTGAAGATTTGCATCAGGAGCGAGTCTTTACCGAGGTGGAGTTTTTACGTTCGGTGGCTTTTTTATGCGCTAATACGGTAATTCGCCGCGAGATGGATGATAAGCTGGGGGAGGCTTTGCACCATGCCACGGCAGCTTCCCGTGCCAAGAGCGAATTTTTAGCCAATATGAGCCACGAGATACGCACGCCTATGAATGCCATTATTGGGATGACTGCTATCGGGGAAAAAGCCGAAGATAGTCTGCGCAAAGATTATGCTTTGGGGAAAATAAAAGATGCTTCCAGTCATTTGCTAAGTGTTATTAACGATGTCTTAGATATTTCCAAAATTGAGGCCAACCGTTTTGAGTTGTCACCGGTGAGCTTTAACTTGGACAAGATGCTGCAAAAGATATGCAGCGTCATCAATATTAAAATAGAAGAAAAAGGGCTTAATTTCGTGATGCAGGTGGATGATGCTATCCCTCGCACCCTTATTGGAGATGATTTGCGCCTGGCACAAGTGTTAACGAATATTTTGTCCAATGCCGTTAAGTTTACCGATGCAGGTACAGTCACCTTAACCGCCAGTTGCGATAGCCTTACCGACGACCTTTGCCGCTTGCGCATTGATATTAAAGATACCGGAATAGGGATTAACTCGGAGCAGCAGTCGCGGATTTTCCAGGCCTTTGAACAGGCGGAGAGCAATACGACACGCAAGTTCGGAGGTACCGGTTTGGGGTTGCCTATTTCCAAAAGCATTATTGCGATGATGCAGGGAGAAATATGGGTAGATTCCCAGCCAGGGGAAGGCTCGACCTTTTCCTTCACGGTGGATCTACCCTGGTCGGAAGAGAGTTCGACCGCAGGCCGCAGCCAGGTGTTAGCCGGAGGAGAAGGGGATAGGGAAACTTCCCAGGAAGATATTTTCCGGGGACGCACCATTTTACTGGCAGAAGATGTAGCCATTAACCGCGAAATTTTACTGGCGCTGCTGGAACCTACCGGTATTACCATTGCTTGCGCCGAAAACGGCATCCAGGCAGTGGAGATGTATAGCGCCGACCCGGAGCTCTATGAGGCTATTTTTATGGATGTGCAGATGCCGGAACTGGATGGCTATGACGCCACAAGGGCGATTCGTGCCATGGACATTCCCGAAGCCAGGTCGGTACCCATTATCGCTCTTACCGCCAATGTCTTTCGGGAAGATGTGGAAAAATGTCTGGAGGCAGGAATGAACAGCCATATCGGTAAGCCTTTAGATATTGACGAAGTAGTTAGCGAATTAAGGCGCTTCTTGCTGGGGTAAAGTTTAAAGTCTAGTGATATGAGTTTTACTATGTCCGTAACACAGCCAGAGTTTGAGGCTGAAGACAAAGTCTTCAGCCTCTCGCCTCAGAGTGCGCTCTTTGGCGAATCAAGGTCTGTTCTTGCAACTAGGTTAGCTTTTTGACGCGCATGTCGCCAAAAAGCAGTTACTTTTGTCTCTTTAAGATAATTTAGGTAGGAAACAAAAAACATGAAACCGGTTTTTCTACAGCCAGAGTTTGGTGGGGTTATTTAATTCCTTGACAGGCTTGCAGGAAGTTTTTTTTGGGTAGCGAATATTACCGTATACGAAAAGTATGCACTAGACAAGGGGGTTGGAGCATGACCATACCTGAAGAGTTTATTGGCGATGGTGTTCCCGAGAGTGAGAATAAGGGGGCGCCTCCTCTGCCGGGTACTCCTCCTGCAGAGCATAGCTCTACCGAGGAGCTAGCTCCTCCCACTGATACAGCTCAGAAAGTTGGAGAAACAGAAGAAGAAACCGAGATTGAAATTGACGAGGACGGGATAGCTATCTCTGTCCCCGTGGCGCGGGAAAGG
>WREE01000075.1 GCA_009779515.1 Symbiobacteriaceae bacterium | reverse complement strand
GGACATTGCGTAGAGAGAGCCCTTGCAGCAGGGGAACCCATTTTTCCACCATTTCCAGGGGCACTAAAGCCCCTCTTACCGGGATAATGGTATGTCCGGCAGTAGCCGCCAAAGTATAGCCGTCGCCCCTAGAACCGGTGAGGGGATAGGAGGCACCCCCGGTGGCCAAAATAATGGCATCGCCACGATGCTCACCTTTAGGGGTAGCTACCCCTACTACCGTAGGCATGTCCCCAGAGGTGTTGTCAAACAACAGGTGGCTTACCGGAGAGCGGTAGTGTACTTGCACCCGGTGGTGGTTTAGTAAACGAGTTAAGGCAGCGACGACCTGGGTAGCGCTGTCGGATTGAGGAAATACACGGCCTCCTCGCTCTACTTTCAGAGGAACCCCAATCTCTGTGAAAAAGCTTTGACATGCCTGGCTATCAAAAACGGCAAAGGCACTGTAAAGGAAACGGCCGTTCCCAGGGATATTTTGCACTAGCTGAGCTACCGAGCAATCGTTGGTTAAGTTGCAACGCCCTTTGCCGGTGAGACTAAGTTTGTGACCGAGGCGGTCGCCCTTTTCCAACAGATGCACCTGAGCCCCTAGGGAAGCCGCGCTGTAAGCTGCCAGCAACCCCGCTGCTCCTCCGCCCACCACCAGTACCTTCCTTGGGTGGGTTGAGTTTTCCATCTTGTTGCCTCCTTGTTGTCGGGGGTTTGTTATCCTTGGCTGGAACTCCTCGGGGTTGGAGTGCTGTCCGATGGCGAACCGCTCCCGAGGGTATAGCTTTTCGAGGTTTGGCTGTTTTACCACTTACCGACTCTTCGCTGCCCACCGAGCCGTGAGCCAGTTGCAACAGACGGCTTAGCTCTAGGGCGGTGAGGGGGCGCTTGCCTCCGGGGCGCAAATCTCCCAGTTTGAGATTGCCTATTTGCACCCGACGTAAACGCTCCACCGTATAATCGACAGCGGTGAACATGCGCCTTATCTGCCGGTTGCGCCCTTCCCGGATGGTTATTTGATACCAGTTTCCTTCCTTTTGGGGTAGCGGCACCACTTTAATAGGCAGGGTAGGACCATCCTCCAGCTCCACCCCTTGCTCCAGCCTTTGCTGGGCTACCAGGGTTAACGGACGGTCTAAGGCTGCCTGGTAAATTTTGGCTACACCGTAGCGCGGGTGGGTGAGCAAATTTGCCAGCTCACCATCGTTGGTGAGCAGGAGCAACCCTTCGCTTTGACGATCCAGGCGACCTACCGGAAAGAGACGGACTGGCTCATCTTTGATAAAGTCGGCTACCGCAGAGCGCCCGCTGGGGTCATCAAGGGTAGTAAGAACCCCTCGGGGCTTGTAGAACATAATGGTGCGTAGTGGTTCGGCATAAACCCTCTGACCCGCCACATGGATGACATCCTTACGGCTATCAGCCTGGGCGCCCATTTGGGTCACCACCCTGCCGTTCACTGTAACTTTACCTTGGCGGATTAGCTCTTCCGCGTCACGACGGGAAGCTACCCCAGCGGCAGCCAAAATCTTTTGTAAACGTTCGCGCATATAGATAAACCTCTTTTTGCTGTAATGAAAATGCCCTTGAGCAAGATTACGACGTAGTTCGACAAGGGGGAAACTGTTTCCTTTATGGCTGGGGTGAAACAGTAAAGCTCCGTAACCCTCTTACCGCTATCTGGCGGCAGGAAAGTTACGGAGCTTGGTTTAGCCAAAGGTTTCTAAATTATTACCTACTTCCGGCTTACATTGCGCAGGTTGGAGACTTGCCCGTAGGGGGTGGCTTCCATGCCTGTGAAACCGGGGTTGATGGCGTTATTGGTTTCACCGTGGTAGAGCCAGAGGCAAGGGAGGTCGTTGGCGAGTATTTCCTGGATTTTCCGGTAGACTTCCATACGAGCTTCGTGGTCAAAGGTAACTACCCCTTCATCCAGCAGCAGGTCGAGTTCCGGATTTTTATAGCGGAAGTCGTTTAAGCTGCCATCGGAATGGAAGGTTCGGGTAACATCCGGGTCTGCTCCCATGGACATCCCACCGATCATGGAATAGTAATCGGTTTCCGGGGAAATGCCGGCGATAACCGCATCCATAATATCATATAGTTGGTCCATGGTTGTTTTAACAATTTCAATCTCCACACCAATTTCGGCAAATCTTGCCTGGAGCAGCACCGCAATATCGGCGTTGATCGTGGAAGTGTCGATAATCATGGTCTTGAAGGAGCAACGGTCGCCGTCGGGGTTGATCAGCACACCATCAGCTCCCATTTGGTAGCCGGCTTCGGCTAAAATGGTCTTGGCTTTTTCCACATCGTAGGGGAAAGGTTCGCCTACATCGGAGTAGAAGGGATGATTAGGGGTGTAGAGGGTGATCGCTGGCAAGCCGTGACCATACAGAATATAATCGATAATTTCCTGCCGGTTAGTGGCGTAGGAGAGGGCCTGACGGAAGGCCAAATCCTGAAAGAGAGGAATTTGGGTATTCCAGGTGAGGTAGTTGTAACCTAAAGCCGGGTAATTAAAGCATTCGAAATTGCCTTGTGCCATAATTCTGTCTACTTCAGCCGGGTCGATGCCAAAGATAAAGTCTATTTCTCCTACTTCGAAAGCGGCTAAGCGCACCGAGGTATCGGGAATGGGACGGATTTCCACTTTCTTTAAAGCAGGAGCTCCACCCCAATAATCTTCGTTGGCTTCTAAAAACAGAGCAATATCCGGCAACCAGTCGATAACTTTATAAGGACCGGTACCTACGGCAAAGGGATTGTAACGGCTATAGGCGTTTTGGTTATAACCTTTGGCTTCGATATAAGTTTTCGAGACTATGCCCATGGTGAAGCGGTTTCGGGCAGGACCATATGGTTGTTTAAGGTAGAAGATAACCTTGTAGTCGCCATCGGTCTCGACTCTGTCGATAAAGAGATACTCGCGAATTTGAGTCGATTTTTGCTCCGGATCGGCAATGGATTCGTAAGTAAATTTAACATCCTCCGAGGTAAAGGGGGAACCATCGTGGAAGAAAATCCCTTCTCTGAGGGTAAAAGTCCAAACTAAGCCATCTTCGCTTACTTCAGGGAAGTCTGCAGCCAGACATGGCTCCAGCACATAGTGGCCAGTATAGCGGAATAACCCTTCGGATATTAAGCCAATAGCCAGGCTGGAGCGGGTATCGGTAGATTGGAAAGGACAGAGCTGTTTAATATCGGTGGTTTGCCCAATGACAAAGGTGTCGCCCCCGGCAGTGAAGGATTTGGATCCTGTGACCACAGGGGTAGGAGCAGCGGTAGGAGCAGCGGTAGGAGCAGCGGTAGGGGCCGTAGTGGGAGGGTTACCGCCACAGGCAGTCAACAGCAGGGTGCAGGCAAGAAGGCATCCCCAGACCACTTTAGAGTGGTGGAAGCGGGAAGCAAAGGCAGACATATAAGAATACTCCTCTCTTAGAGGGACTATCAGTCTGCCACTTGAGGCTTCACCGGAGTAGCCATTAGTCTTAGGCGAGACTTTGTCCCGAATATGCTGCATAATATACACTATGGTGAATAATAATGCAATAGCTTTTTTCGAAAAGTCTGATATACAATGGAGTCTATTGAAGCTATTTGTAGCTAAACTCTTGACAAAGTTGGGGAGTCTGTTATTCTATAGCTAGTATACAGTTTGCTTGGAGAAAGGAAGTTAGTTATGGACAAAAAGATATTTACGGCGTGGAGATACCCTGTCAAGAGCATATTCTTGGTTTTGTTAATATGCATTTTTGCTCTTGCCTACCATGCTGCTGCAGCCCAGGTGCGGGAGCTGCCTACTACCAGGGTCACAGTTAATGGTGTGCCCTTGGCCTTAGACCCCCAAAACCCGGCTATCGAAGTCAACTCCCGCATTCTGGTGCCCATGCGAATTATCCTCCAGGCTCTGGGAGCGGAAGTGGATTGGAATGATGCCACCCAAACGGTGACAGCTGATCTTCCTGGCTATGCTGTAGTGCTGCGGATTGGCGATAACCGCGCCACCATCAACGACGAATTGCAGTTTTTGGATGTCATGCCAATGCTTTACAATACCCGCACTTATCTTCCCATCCGTTTCTGTGGGGAATCGGTAGGTGCTACCGTAGATTACGATGCGGTCAGCGGTAATGTCACCATCACCAAAGCCGGGATCACGGTGACCAACCCGCCGGTTACTCCCCCCGGCGCTGCACCCACCACCCCGCCTCCTTCGCTACCTGCCGGAGCCCGTAACATGACTATTACCACCGGCTTTACTAACGGTGCAGTCATTCCAGCGCGCTTCCAGTCCAGCGACGTAGACGGCGCTCTGGAAATGAGTCCCCCTGTCTCCTGGACAGCGGTGAATGGCGCAGCCGGCTACCTGGTAGCCTTGGCAGATATATCCTACGACGAAGAAGGCTATTTGTACTGGTTGGCGTTAGTGCCAGCAGAGACTACCAGAATAGCAGAAAATGCTTTTCTTAACGAGGCTCTCCCCGAAGAAGCGGAGGAAATTATTACTTACAACGCTCCCTACATGGAGCCAGAAGATAACCGTCACGACTTTGAGTTGCTGGTGGTGGCGTTATCCACTTGGGAGGTAGACTTCTATGCTGTCAGCGATTATCAAGAGCTGCGCCAGGAAGTAGCTCCCTATACTCTAGCCCAGGGTCTGGTCAGCGGTTATATTAACTACGGCAAGGTCATAACCCCGGCTCCTGCCCGTCCAGCGAACTTAAATGTTACTTCTGTGGCTTTCTCGGTCTTCGGTATTCCGCTAAAATATACCGACTCTTATACCGAAACCGAGGAGGGTGATGGTATCTCTATACCTCTCTCCTGGGGACGGGGACCGGCAGGTACTCTCAGCTATGCCTTTATCTTGGTGGACACCACCTCGGGTATGGACAACTATGTCCACTGGATGGTAGCCGGCATTCCGGCGACGGTAACCTCTATTCCGGAAGACGCTTATGATCTGGACTTGTTACCGGAAGATAGCGAGGAGGTTATCTCTTATGAGCCTCCTTATTTGGATGTAGACGACGGTCGCCATACCTACAAGCTTATTGTGGTGGCGCTTAACGATGATTTAGATAGTATCGAAGATTTAGATATTGTCTACACCTTAGAGGAGTTTGAGAGTTCTATTGCCGGTCATGTGCTAGCACGAGGAGAAATAACCAGCTTTTTCCAAGCTAAGTAGAATCCCATGAACTGTGTTCACCCAGAGAATGATAGAAACGGGCTTCTACTTCAAGCAGTGGGCTGAAGTCAGACAGAAGAAAATCCCGGTTTCATGTTCTTTGTTTCCAGTCTAACTTATCTTAAAGGGATAAAAGTATCCGCTTTTTGGCATCACATGCCCGGCAAAAAGCAAACTTAGTTGCAAGAACAGACCTTGATTCGCCGAAGAGCGCACTCTTAAGGCGAGAGGCTGAAGACTTTGTCTTCAGCCTCTTTAGCCCACTGCTTTAAGCAGTGGGCTGAAGTTTTTATATTATGTTAGCTGCTAGGCTAAGCCATCGCTTCCTTAACTCCGGCCATAGCCAAACTTAACCGGGCTAAAACTCGTTCCTGATTGAGAAGCTCCATGGTGGTAAAGAGAGGTGGTGAAACCTTGCGGTTAGTTATAGCGACCCTGAGGGGCATTAACAGATCTCCCAGCTTCCACCCTAGGGCTACAGCCTGCTGCTTGAACACTTCTTCCAAATGGTGGGCGGCAAAAGGCTCGTGGCTGATAAGCTCGTAGGCTAGCTGCAGCACCCGCAGAATCTCTTCCGGGGTATGGTTACTCTTATTGGCGAGAATACTGGTGGTATCTACCTCGCTTAACTGCCAATCTTGGTAAAAGTAAGCCAAAATTTCCGGTGCTGCGTCTAAACGAGGTAAGCGTTCATGGATTAGGTTGAGCAGGGCGGTGAGGTAAGCGGTGGCTTCCGGGGTAGCAGCCTCCTGGGGAGTTAGATGACCAGCTTTAATAATAAAAGGGAGGACACGGGGGGTTAGCTCTTCTGCTGCCAAGCGGCGGATCCACATCCCGTTCATCCAGTCCAGTTTAACAGTATCAAAGACGGCATTGGAGTGGGTACAGCGCTCTAAGGAGAAACGCTCCTGGAGTTCGTCCAGAGAGAGAAGCTCCTGGGTGTCCTCTCCCCCGGGATTCCAACCTAAAAAGGCGCAGAAGTTGAGAAGTGCCTCCGGCAGGTAACCGAGTTCGGCGAACTCACCCAGATAAACGGCGCCCTTCCTTTTGGAAATTTTCGTTTTGTCGGGGTTGAGCATGAGTACCAAATGAGCAAAGTGAGGCATCTCCCAACCGAAGGCTTCGTAGATAAGCACCTGGGGAAAAGTGTTAGAAATATGCTCGGCAGCACGAATGACGTGGCTGATAGCCATATCGTGGTCGTCAATAACGGTGGCATAGTTATATACCGGTATCCCATTGGACTTGATAATCACAAAATCTCCCATGAGAGCGGCATCCTGCTCTACATGCCCGCGGACAATATCTTCAAAAGCTACCGCCCCTTTGCGCACCCGTAGCCGTAGTGAAGGTTTAAGCCCTTGTTGGCGTCTCTCTTCCCGTTCCTCGGGAGTAAGGTTGGCGCATTTACCACTGTAGCGGGGGTCTTCCTTTCGGGCTGTCTGCTCCTTGCGTTCCACCTCCAGCTCTTGGGGAGTGCAAAAGCACTCGTAAGCTAGGTCTTGGGCTAGTAGTTGTTGGGCATATTGGAGATAGATATCCAGCCGTTCACTTTGGCGGTAGAGTCCACAAGGACCGCCCACATCAGGTCCTTCGTCCCAAGTTAAGCCGATCCATTTTAAGCCGTCGAAGACTCCCTGTTCCGATTCGGGAGTATTGCGACGAATGTCGGTATCATCTACCCGGAGGATGAACGAACCGTTGTGTTGCTTGGCAAAAAGATAGTTATACAGGGCGGTGCGTGCGGTGCCCACATGGCAATTTCCGGTAGGAGAGGGTGCAATGCGCACCCGAACCGGGGTGTTATCCATTTTTACTCACTCCTATGTTGTTTTAGTTTTCTTCGTCTTGGGTGCTGGAGTAGCCACCGGGATAAGCTGGGTTAGTCCTGGCGGCAGAGTCTGTAAGAAAGGGGTCAATTCCCCGGCGTAGAGATAGGCCAGGTGGTGTAAAGGACGGGTTAGCGCCACGTAGAGCAAAGCCCGGTCGGTGAGACCATCACCGTAGTTGCTGCTTTCGGCATCTGCTACAATAGCAGCATCGAACTCCAGCCCCTTAGCTAAGTGTACCGGTAAGATGGCAATTTTTTTATTATAGCTATCGCTTTCAGTGGCTATCAGGCAAAGATCGTTACCATATTCATCTTGCAAGGCTTGATACAGCTTGCGGCAGAAGGAGAGAGACTTTGCCATAATAGCGACACTGTTCACCTCCCCTTGTTGCCACAAATTGAGCAGCTGAGCAATAGCCTGCACCTTACCCGGGACGGTGCCACTTCCTCCTTTCACCTTTTGGGCGTAGGGGAGTTCGCCGGTGTGGCGAACAGCTTCGGCTAGCGTTAAGTTAGGCTGGTCGAGGAGCAGATGGTTAGCCACAGCTACAATCTCCGCTGAACTGCGATAGGAACGGTGCATTTCCCGGTAAACAATTTCCCTTCCTGCCAGAACCTGGTCCAGGAGAGGCGTCCAATCATCCAGCCCCCGCTGAGGGTAGATGCGTTGGGCTAAATCCCCCACCGCAGTCATGGCTGAACCTCCCTGTAAAAAGGAGCGCAGCATAAGAAACTCTGTCGGATTCATATCTTGGGCTTCATCGATGACGGTGAGAGCACATTTGGTTTGTAAACCGTGGAGGAGCTCTTTCAAGCGCAGTAAAAGTGCTAGATCCTCCTGGACGAGGCGGGAGCGGTGGCTACCGTGGCGCTTACTTAACGCCGCCGCGATTTCCGGAGTTAGTCCCTCCACATAGGAAATAAGCGCTGGTACATCCTCGTAAAACCCTTGGTAGAGGTCTAAAAGGGAAAACCTTTTCGGTATCCGGCGGCGGTAATCAGCCAGAGCTTCCTTGCTCTCCTCTCGGAGTTGAGCTAAAGCTGTCTCTCTTTTTTCCAGTAATTCTATAGCCTGAGGGTTAGGTTTATGCTTAAGATGGGGAGGCCACTGGCGGCGGGCAATATCTAGCCTCCGTTCGTAGTAGCTCTTAATACGCTCTTCTTCCCGCAGGACTACCCGCTTAACCATGACCTGCAGCCAACGGTGCATTTCCAAGGCTCTTTTCTCCAGAGTGAGAAAGCGTAAATCTTGGTAGCGCAGCTCCATCTCTTTCAGAGGGACGAGCATTAGTCCTGAAGCAGTTTTCATATCGTCGTTAGGTAAGACAACCCCTTCTAAAAAGGTTACATAGTTATCGATCCCCCGCAACATGGCAATGCTTCCCTTAGCCTTCAGCATTTCCAGTTCAAGCTGCATGGTAGCGGCAGCACCGGGGCTTTGGTCTAAGTAACGGGTCATCCAGGCAGTGCTGCTAGTGCAGTCAAAGGAGATATCGGCTAACTCTTCCAGAGCGATTTCGGTAAAGGTCATCTGGCGGCAGCGCTTGATATCTAAATCGGGCATAACTGAGGCGATATAACCGAAGAAGAGACGGCTGGGGGTGATGATCAAGGTATCTTCGGGGAAGATACTTTTACGGCGGATATAGAGCAGGTAAGAGAGGCGGTGGAGCGCCACTGAGGTTTTACCGCTGCCGGCAGCTCCCTGCACAATGACCGGTTGCCCGGCGGGAAGACGGATAATTTCGTTTTGATTTTGTTGAATGGTGGCAATGATATCTTTCATGCCAGTCCCTGCATTTTCCCGCAGTCGGGAGAGGAGGTAGTCGTCGATACCGCTGGCTTCCTCCTGGTCGGCAATTTCCAAAAGCTGTCCGGCTTTAACCAGTAAACGGCGCAAAAGGTGCAAATCTACTTCGATAGGTCCATAAGGACCTTCAAAGTGGGTGCGTCCATGGATACCGGCGTAATAGAGGTCGGCAATGGGCGCTCGCCAATCGATGACCAACTGGCTCTGTCCATTTTCATCACCTACTCCTACCTTGCCTAAATAGACAGTCTGAGCCAGGGCTTCTTGTCGCCTCTCCCCTCCGGGGGAATCCGCAGTGGCGATTTTTTCAAAAGTAAGATTCTGCATATGGGTATATTCCAGCAAAGTCAGATCTAGGCGTCCAAAATAGGGGTCTTTGCGCGCCAGCTCCAAAGTAGCCCGGCGGGAGAGCGAGTTTTGTAACTTTTCCATTTCCAGCATTTGCGACATGGTCATATCTTCCGGTTTGCGGGCATCTGCCAGCTGGCTGAGAATCTCTTCAATTTCGCTTCGCGCCATGGTCTCGCTTCTGGCTAAAGCATCTTGCCAAAGAATAATTTGCTGCAATGTGCGCTCTAGGTGAGCGGTTTCCACCCGGTAGTCGGGATGTTCGGTGGCACGCATAGGCAAAACCTCCTTGCCATCGTAGAATTATTCTTCCACATTTCCCGGAGTGACGTATACCGTGCGTTGGTTAGTGTAAGTGACAAAGCCAGGGCGAGCTCCCCGAGGTTTCTTTAAAAAGCGTCGTTGGGTGATATCCACAGGTACTAAGCCGCTTTCCCGAGCCTGGCTGTGCCAGGCAGCTAAACGAGCACTCTTTTCTAGAACAGAGTTGCTGGGATTAGAGGAGCGGATGAGAAGGT
>WREE01000074.1 GCA_009779515.1 Symbiobacteriaceae bacterium | reverse complement strand
TACCTCCTTCTAACTATCTGAACCACGACCCTGGGCTTCTAAAAAGATTACATCGTAATTGAATGGTTGCATTTGCATTTGTATTATAGTCTTGGCGAAAATCGACCACTACACACTATCACGTAAAAATTTCACGTAAAAAAAGAGAAACCCCCTTCAATGCCAATTGAAGGGGGTGAGTTTTCTTGTAGTGCCTATTCGATCAATCTTGTTTCTACGGCAATCCGAAGGGCATCGGCGCTATTCTTCGCGTCCAACTTAATAAACACCGATTGCAATATTTTATCCACCGTGTTTCGTGAAAGATACTGGTTAGCTGCTATTTCATCGCGAGAAAGGCCGTGATATAGGTCTTGGAGTACCGTATGTTCCCGTAGGGACAATTGAGCGGTTTCGGTTAGATTGTTTTCGTTTTTGATTATATTCGAGATAACAGCGGCTTTCTTCGTATAAATGGTGGCTTTACGATCAACCGCTTTCAACCAATCTTCCGGTATATGGCAATTCCCCTGTTTTAAAGCCGCGACAATCAGAGTATGTAACTCTCTGCCAAGCTCAATAAAAGGCATTTCAAAATGGCCACAGTATGATAACTCATATGCTCTTTGCAAATCCAAGATCGCTCCGGGGGTGTCGCTGGTTTTGAGCTTGGCGACAGCGGTAAGTAAAGTCAGGGTTAGTTCACCCAAAGCGAACCGTTCCTGGGGTTCCCTGGGATAGGAATTCCCTAAAACCGTAAGGGCATTTTTGTATTTTTTACAGGCGATATAGTATTTAGCTTTGACAATCAGTTCCCTCGCCGGGAGCCGGACATCGGATAGAGCTTCCTTTTCTTCGTCTGCTAACCATGACGGTGCCATCTTAGGAAGCCCAATTTGAATATAGAATAAACCGGTATAAAGATCATGAAGTAGTTGGCGGTTCCAGAAGTTGGCATTCGACAAATGATCACGAAACTGTTTCAGTAATTCTCGGGCTAAGGAATAGTCGCCTTCTTGTACCGCAAGGCGAAGTAATAGATGTTCGGCCATGGCCTCTATACTGTATTGCCTTTTTTCACGGGCTTTGAAAATGGCGCTGTAAGCGTAGTTTCGAGCTGTTTCCGGTTGATTTTTGAAGAAGGCGAGTTCGCAGGCCACAAGGTCATCGTAACCGTAATACATGCTATGGTAAGTTTCTGCTATGTACAACGCCGTTTCCCTTGCGGTTTCCAGAAATAGATCGAATTCTGCTAAAACCGCACCCTCTCCTACTAAGCAGGAAAAGGCGCGAATATCGGCAACCCCAAAAGGCCCTTCTACTTTTACCGGCGGGACAGAAGATGATTTATAGTATGCCATGGCTTTTTTTAAATGCTTTGGAAAATCATAATTATGGGTAACCATGCAAGTATAGGTATTAATATAAGCCAGATTACTGTATGCTGTATAAAGCAAATATGAAGAAATCGGTAGGTCTGAGTTCTCCCATTCGTTGATTATGGCCAGGGAAAGGTCTCGGGCTTCATCATATTTACCCATACCTATATACAACAGTGGCATAAACAGGTCTTTTAATAGTAAAACGCTTCTCGTGTCCTTTTCCTGGCTATCAGGATTTAGCGTTGCCAAGATATGCCATAAATATTCACAGGCGTCATAAGGTAACTTAAATGGGTATGATAGCATGGTATCGAGCATACGATCGTATTGGTGTAACTTTGCTAAGTAATTTATAGTGTCCATATAGAAGTTGTTTTCACTACACCACTGGGCAGCCCAGCGGTAGGCTTCTTGTTTTTCCTGGTCGGAAAGGAGATCTTGCTTACTTTGTAAAAATTCCACATAGAGTGGATGAATCCTATAATCGCCGATCATGCTGTCATACCACATGAATGACGCCAGTTGTGGTGCCTTTTCTATATATGAGGCGTCACTGGAATTTTTGTTTAATAGAGTCAGGGGTAAGTCGGATATAAGGGACAATTTCACCATTGTTTTCTGAACACTTTCAGGCAAATCATTGAAGGCCTCAATTTCCAGCAGTTTAAAAATGTTTTGTTTCATAATCTCGAGGGCATGATCGATATTTTTAGGCATTCTGGCCAATACCAAAGAAAGTAGTTTAGTTGCCAAGGCCCAGCCTTGGGTGGCGCCATACAGCTTGGGAAGATCATTTGCAGAAAAGGGGATTTGTCGCCATCTTAAAAAGGTCGCCAGCTCATCCTCGGTGAAACGCAGCTCGTCTTCCGTTACCATGCTGACATGGCCTTTGGAGAGTAACGGCAACACGTTGATATCAGGTTCTTTGCGGGAAATAATGATGACGCAGGCACCGGGTATCTGTAAGTAGGCGCAGCGCTCGGCGAAGGTCAGCGCCTGTTTGGCATGTATCAAATGGAAATCGTCCAGCACCAAAAAAGTTTTCGGGGAGCGGTGTTCTGTGGTTCGGAGTATTTCGGCGAATTGTTTAAAACGCACGAGGGTTTCTGGAAAACCAAATTCCCGCAGTTTGGCGGCTAAGTCAGGATTATCAGAAGCAATAATATGCGAAAGATGCTCCCAATAACGGAAACCTATATTATCGCTCTCGGTAAGCTGCAGCCACCGGACAACGGCCTCCGGATGCTTTTGGATATAATGATGCACAGCTTGAGTTTTGCCATAACCCGCGCCCGCTATCACATAGACCAATTTACATTGAGTCGCACGGTCAAAAATTTCATCGACCCGAGGACGGGGCATGAAGTATGCCGTTAAAGGTGAATTATCTAAGTTTATTGCGGTAAGAGCACCTGACATATATCCGCCTCCCTCGGTGTGAATTTAAGACACCTTGCAGCCTTGCCAACGGTTAGAGCCGCTATTTTACTAACTCATAGGTATCTCGGGCGATAATCAGCTCTTCGTTGGTAGGGATGACGAAAACTTGCACCTGGGAATCGGGCAGGGAGATAAGCTTCTCTTTAATACGGCGGTTGTTGTTTAGTTCTTCATCTAAGGTTATACCCAGGAAGGAAAGATTCTTACAGATGGCGGAGCGAAGCATGGCATCGTTTTCACCGACACCGGCGGTGAAGACCAAAGCGTCCAGACCGTTGAGAGCAGCGGCGTAGGAACCGATATATTTGCGAATGCGGTATTCGTAAACATGCCAAGCGGTACTAGCCAGTTCGTCGCCGGCTTCAATTTTGGCTTCGATATCCCGCATATCGCTGGAGCTCTGGGAGATGCCCAGCATCCCGGATTGACGGTTGAGCAGGTTGTTAACTTCGGTGGTGCTCAGGTTTTCCTTCTGCATAAGATAGAGAATAATTGAAGGATCGAAGTCGCCGCTACGGGTACCCATCATCACCCCCTCCAGAGGGGTGAAGCCCATGGAAGTATCCACAGAGATACCGTCTTTTAACGCAGCCAGGGAGCAACCGTTACCCAAGTGTGCGGTAACAACCTTCAGCTCGGCTAAAGGCTTGCCGATTAGTTCGGCGCAGCGCTCGGAGACATAACGGTGGGAAGTGCCATGGAAGCCGTAGCGACGAATACGGTATTTCTCGTAGAGTTCATAGGGGAGACCATATAAAAAGGCAGTTTTAGGCATATTGGCATGGAAGGAGGTGTCGAAGACCCCCACGTTGGGTACCCCAGGCATGTTAGCTTCGGCGGCGGCAATACCCATTAAGTTTGGAGGGTTATGGAGAGGCGCTAAGTCGCTGTTACGTTCCAGAGCTCCCTTAACCTCCCCGGTGATCAGCACGGAGCCGGAAAACTCTTCGCCGCCGTGGACTACCCTATGTCCGATAGCTTTAATTTGGTCTAGGGAGGCAACCACCCCATGTTCAGGATTGGTAAGGGCTTCCAGGACGTAGCGGATAGCCTCAGTGTGGTCGGGCATATCCGCCTTTTGCTCTACTTCGGCTTTACCGCTGGCTTCGTGGACGAGAAAGGAACCGGGGATACCGATGCGTTCTACTCGCCCTTTAGCTAGAACACTCTCGTTTACCATGTTAAAGAGCTGATACTTTAAGGAAGAGCTGCCACAATTTAAGACTAAAATATTCACGCTGGTTTCGCACTCCTTTTTAGCGGGCGGTGCCGCTTAAATAATATCCACTTTTTCGCCATCGGTAGAGGAGTTTCCTCTTTAAGCAAAGAGCAGGCAGGAGAATCCTTGCTAAAGGGCAAATGTATTGTATAAGGAGAAGCGGCTGTCGGTTTGCTTACCAGCTAAGTCGGCTGGTTCTCTAGCTTTAGCAAATATAAGGAGGGCTCTTTCCTTGGTGGAAGAACGTGTTTGGGCAACCTTTCCCTGGTCAGCTTTAATTTGGTTTATTGCCTCTTCGGTTATCTTTTTTGTACTCCAGTGGAAGGGAGAGGCATTGCAACAAATGGATCCCGAATCCTACCCCAAAAGGCGTCGTGTCCTGCTGGTATATTCTTTTGTTATGGGCTCTTTAAACATGACCCAAATGGTCATGTGGATGCAGCTGATCGACTTCTTCAACTACATTGTTACCGCCTGTCTTTTTATTGCTTTTGCGGTAATTGAAGATGGACGTAAGCGAGCAGTAGCCAGGAATATGGCCATTCTCACCAGCGTTTTGGCGTTGCTTTCTTTGCTCAGCAGTTTGGTACCCCTGGAAGGGGCGGCGCAAATTTTCCTTCCGATGCTATCGTAAAACCAGTCAGGAGTACCCCTTGGGTGACTACCTGATGCAAGTTTACCCCAAAGACTTGGGAGATAAGCCCGCTGGCGATAAGGTCAGAAGGGGTGAACTCCCCCAACAACCTACCTGCCTGCAGGAGAAAAAGAGTATCGGCATAGCGTAAAGCTAAAGGTATTTCGTGGAGGACCACCAGGACTGTTTTCCCCTGCTGGGCCAGCTTTTGCAGCAGGGTTAGAATTTCCAGCTGATGAGCGACATCTAAAAAGGTAGTAGGTTCATCCAGCAGGAGAAGTTCTGTTTCCTGGGCTAAAAGCATGGCCAAGTAGGCACGTTGCCTTTCCCCTCCGGAGAGGGTGTTCAAGCTGCGCTCTGCCAGAGCAGTCAAGCGGCAGCTTTCCAAAGCAGCGGCTATAATCTGGCGGTCGTGGTTGTTTAAGCGTTGTATATACCCATGATGGGGATAACGCCCTTGGGCTACTAAGGTGTAAACCGGTAACCCAGGGGTTTGTCTTATTTGCGGCAGGATAGCCAAGCGTCTGGCTAACAGTCTGGAGGGGTAAGCGGTGAGAGGTTTGTTGTCCAGGGTAACTTTACCTTGGAGAGGTGGTAACAGCCGAGCTAAAGCTTTAAGCAAGGTGGTTTTACCGGAGCCGTTGGGGCCAATTAAGATATTAAGAGTGCCAGGCTTAAGTGCCAAGGTGATATTTTGAACTTGGGGCATGTGGAAATATCCTGCGGCGAGAGCTTCCGCTGCCAACACTATTCTACACCTCGCTGCTGTCTTATTAATAAATAAATAAAAAAGGGACCGCCGCCAAAGGCCAGCAGAATCCCTACCGGTAGCTCATAGGGGGCAAAGATTAAACGAGCGGCTAAATCTCCCAGGAGAACCAGGGTACCACCTAAGATAACCACCCCAGGGAGTAAAAAACGGTGGTCATAGCCGAAAAGCAGCCGCGCGGCATGAGGTACGATTAAGCCGACAAAACCCAACAGCCCGGCGATAGCCACTGAGCTGCCAGCCAGAATGGCTGCCAGAGCCAGCAGCAACCAGCGAGCACTCCTTAGGGGTACCCCTAAGGAGCGTGCCACGTCATCTCCCAGGGAGATAACGTTGAGCAAAGGTGCGGCGAGGAGAGCCAGCAAGATACCTCCCGCTAAATAAGGAAGGGCAAAGTTAAGGCTACTCCAGGTGATGCCCGAAAGACCACCGATCATGAAATTGCTGGCGCCGACCATGGCTTCCGGACGCAACAAGCGAATAGTATCGCTACCTGCGCCCAGCAGAGCTGAGATAGCAACCCCGCCTAGGATAAGTGATACCTGTCCACCGCCGCTACTGCTTTGAATAAAAAAGATAAGTAATAAAGCTACCAGAGCTCCGGCAAAAGCGGCAGGAACTACCAGCAAAATACGGTTGGGGAAGTAGGCAAAAACCACCATAGCCGCAAAAGCAGCTCCGGCGTTGACACCGATGGTGCTGGGCGCCGCCAGCGGGTTCTGCAACACTCCCTGCAGGGTAGCTCCCGAGGCTGCCAGGGCCATACCTACCGCCATAGCCGCTAAAGTGCGGGGAAGGCGCACCTGCCAGATAATTAGCGCCAGGTAACCGGAACTCTCCCTGCCGCTTAAGATTTGCCATAAACGGGGGAGGGGTATCTTCACCGCCCCTAAGGAGATACTCAGGGCAAAAGCTAAGACTAAAGAGCAGATTAAAAGGAGGTAGGCAACCCCGCGCTTACCGGTTAGGGCATCCAGAAGCTTACCCCATTTCATGGTCTATCCTGTTTGAGGATACTCGCCTCGACGAGAGGACGAAAATGGGGTCGCACACCGGGGTAGAGAATTTCTGCTAAAAAAGCATAGGCCTCACCCCAGGCTGCGTTAGGCTTAAAATGAAAAAGATGCTTCGGGAGAAGATAGCAGCGCTCCTCCTTGATGGCGGTCAGTTCCCGCCAGGCAGGGTGGGTTAGCATTATTTGGGAAAGTGCCTGCAGCGCTGCCTCTTCATCGCCCATGGTAATAACAAAGATATAGGCAGGGTCGTCCTGGAGAATTATTTCAATACTCAGCTCTTCCAGAAGGGAAGGATAACGAGAGACCAAGTGCTCTCCTCCCATCTCTTGAATCATCAAGCCAGAATTAATATCAGCTCCTTTGCCTTTGGCAGTAGTACTCATGGCTCGGATTAAGAGGACTAAAGGGTGCTGTTCTTCCCAGGTGGCAATATCCTGTCTAAGCTCGTCGATTTCTGCTGCCACGGTGGTGCCATGGCGGTCATAGAGCTCTCTGTGGGTAGTTAGCTGGGTGCAAATATCTAAAGCTCCCAGGTAGTCCTCAAAGGACTCGACCTTTAAATAGAAGTGGGGGATACCGCCGGTTTGTAACAGCTCTCCTAGCTCCTGTTGCTGGGGTATATCGGCAGAGAGTATGACCAAATCCGGCTCTAGAGCCAAAAGCAGCTCCGAACTGGGTGCCTTGTTGGTGCCAATTACGGTGGCATCTGGCGAGTTATGCAACCGGTTCTCCTCAATAGCATCTTGGGTAACTCCCACTAAAGTGCCCCCTGCCAGTTCCCACAGCTCGGCGAAGGAGCCAAAGATCGAAACCACTCTCTGGGGGGTTAGCGGTAGCTTCTGGGTCAGCCCCAAAGCATCAGTATAGGAGAGGGTAGCCGGAGGTGCAACTGGGGTAGCGGCAGGAGTAATTACTGGCTGTTCCGAGGGGGTTAGGAGGCTATTTTGGCAAGCAGTAAGAAGCAAACTTACCCCGAAAGCTAATAAAAGCGGTGTGAACCTAGACTTTTTTGGGTGAAAAAAACTCGCAAGAGGCATATAACTCCCCTATTCTTTAATAGTTTGTTAACTCCAGTGTAGCACAGAAAAGCAGATTAGGCAACGAAGTGGCAGGTGTGGTTGTGGCGGTAAAAATCTTCGTTGAAAAACCAATGTTTTTATGCTAAACTGCAAATACCAAACAATGGGAAGGTGGAAAGAGTTTTGAGCTATTATCTCGATGATGCTGCTACCAACACCCTCCTGGCAAAGCTGCGCCAGGAATACCGCCTCTACGCCCCTAAACGCTTCCCTCTCCAAGGGCGTTTTTCGGATACCGATACCATCCGCTACACCGAGGTAAGCACCCTGGAAGAGATAGAGACTCAGGAGAAATCCACATACTCTGCCAAAGAAGTGGTATCTCCCATCAACCAAACCCTCTTCTACTTTACCCCCGACGAATACCGGGAGACTAAAGAGGCCAGCGATAAGCCTATCCTGGTTTTCCTGCGCCCTTGCGATATTCACGCCTTCGAACATCAGGACAAAATCTACCTAGAAAATGGTGGCTTGAGCGACAGTTACTACGCCAGAGTGCGCAGCAAACTCCGCTTTGTTCTACTGGAATGCCCTGTAGGGTTCGATACCTGTTTTTGCGTCTCCATGGGCAGCAACCAAACTGACCATTATGTCATGGCCCTGCGGCGGGAAGCCAACGGCATGAGCTTCCAGGTCAAAGATGCTGCTTTAGAACCATATTTTAGCGGAGCTACTACCGCAGACTTCACCCCCCAG
Source organism: Symbiobacteriaceae bacterium (assembly GCA_009779515.1). Classification (GTDB taxonomy): domain Bacteria; phylum Bacillota; class JAAYKD01; order JAAYKD01; family WRDA01; genus WREE01. The sequence continues at coordinate 1,535 of WREE01000074.1, read as the reverse complement.
TTTGTCACTGCCAACGCTAACAAGGTAGTTTTACCCCAAATACCCAACAAAGAGGTTCTTAACGAACTGAAGTCCCATCCCGTTTGGGATGAGTACGATGCCCGCTGCACCTCCTGTGGCAGTTGCACGGTGGCTTGCGCCACCTGTACTTGCTTTACCACCCGAGACCTCCATTACACCCAAAATGAGGAGGTAGGGGAGCGCCGCCGCGTCTACTCCAGTTGCCAGGTAGCAGGTTTTGATGAAATGGCTGGCGGGCATATCTACCGCCCAACAGCAGCTTCCCGCTACCGCTATAAAATGCTCCACAAGTATCACGATTTCTACGCCCGTTTTCAGGAAACCCACATGTGCGTCGGCTGTGGACGTTGCACCGACCACTGCCCTTCCTATATATCGGTAACTGCCAGCATTGCTAAAATGAGCGCTGCTGTGGCAGAGATCATCGCCAAGAAAGGATGGTGAGGGTAAGTGGAAAATATTGTTAAGCCAAGTGCCCACCAGGTTTTAGAGGTTATTCAGGAAACTGCCAGCGAAGTGACCATTCGGGTAGCCAGCGATATTACGCCCAAGCACGGACAATTCTTACAACTCTCCATGCCTAAAATAGGTGAATGCCCCATTTCGGTTTCAGCTTTTGGCGAGGGGTGGCTGGAGTTTACCATCAGAGCCATTGGCAGAGTTACCGACAAACTCTTCGCTCTGAAACCGGGAGATACCCTCTTTCTCCGCGGTGCTTACGGCAACGGCTGGCCTATGGAACAGCTTTTAGGGCAGCATTTAGTGGTTATTGCCGGTGGGACAGGGGTGGCGCCAGTGCGCTCCCTGCTGCAGCAGGCTGCCCAGGAACCCCATCTCTTTCCCAGTGTTCACTTTATCGCCGGTTTTCGCAACAGCGAAAACGTTCTTTTCAAGCAGGAGTTGGAAACTTGGCGCAAGCCCTTTAACGCCTTTTATACTTTGGATAACGAAGAGACCACCGGCTTTGCTAAAGGGTTTGTCACCCAACATTTAGATAAAATCCCTCTGGCACAGCTGGAAGACAACTATCAAGTGCTTATTGTCGGTCCTTCCGCTATGATGCATTTTACCAGCTTAGGTTGTCTGGAGCTGGGGATCCCCCAGGAAAAAATGTGGCTCTCCTTTGAAAGAAAAATGTCCTGCGCCGTGGGTAAGTGCGGTCACTGCCGCGTTGATGAAGTTTATGTCTGTCTGGATGGTCCCGTTTTCAGCTACGCTGCCGCCCGGCACATGATTGATTAAGGAGGGCGAAAGATGAACCACGATATCGATATTAAAAGGTTACGGATTAACTGTTTTCGCCAATCCAAGGTCAACGGGGAGTTTATGCTCCAGATGCGGGTACCCGGCGCTTTAATAGACGCTAAGTATCTTTCGGTTATCCAGCATATCTGCATCACCTGGGGAGATGGCACCTTCCATGCCGGTATGCGTCAGACTTTATGCGCTCCCGGGATTAAATACGAAGATATTCCTGCGGTACGTGCCTACTTGGCAGATTATATCCAAGAGGT
>WREE01000073.1 GCA_009779515.1 Symbiobacteriaceae bacterium | reverse complement strand
TGGCAGCATGAGCGGCGCTGTCGATACGCGGTAGGACTACCTGGGCAATCTGAGTGGCATCTTTGTCATAGCTTTCAGCAAAGAAGCCTGCCAGATACTCCATAGTAAACTCTTTCAGGTCATGGTAAGCGAAAGGTTCCAACCCCTGCATCAGGCGATCGTCCAAGCGGGCAGAGCCGTCTCCGGGAACATTTTCAAACTGCATGGTACCTTGGCGTTCCACCTGATATCGGTCGGTTTTGGTGTAGTTATAATTGCTGTCGCTCCAGCGGGTAATATGCGCGCCCTCCCCCTTAAGATCAGCCTCGACACCACAGCTATAGAGCCAATAAGGAACGTATAGCCCCGTGATTTCGCCCCTTTCGGCATAGGTGCGAAAATCCTGGGGAAGAAAAGGCTTTCCTTGGCAGAACTCCTTAATCCGTGCCATGGCTTCCTCTTTGCCTATTTTAAAAGGGACAATACGGGTAGGACGGAATTCATCGGTGATACGGGAAGCGATGACGGTGGGATTGTGGCAATAGGCACAAAAGGTAGCGGTGGTGTTGTGATCGGTGATAATGCGTCCACCGCAGCTGGGGCAGGTAAAAATAACCGCCTCGCTGCTATAATATCCTGGTTGGGCTTCATCCAGCGTCTTGGTGGTAAACTCATCACCCTGCTGTAGCTCTGCCAAGGTGAATTTTGAGCCGCAGTAGTCGCATTTCCAGAAGCTGCTGTCAGCATCGAAGGCTAAAGCGGCTCCACAGTGCAAACATTTATAACTGACGATGCTTATAGGTCAGCCCCCCAAAAATACTGAGGCTGAAGACAAAGTCTTCAACCTCTCGCCTTAAGAGTGCGCTCTTCGGCGAATTAAGTTATGTTCTTGCAACTAAGTTTGCTTTTTGACGCGCATGTCGCCAAAAAGCGGATGCTTTTGTCCCTTTAAGATAATATAGTTAAGAAACAAAAAACATAAAACATAAAACCGGTTTTGCCACAGTCTGATTATAAAGCTAACTTTTGTGGATTTCAAGTATGTAAAACATTTGTTACCGGTTGAGCAAAGGTATGATATTAGGGATGAGCTGAGTAAAGCCGATAATAGCTCCCAGGAGAGCACCCAGCCAGGTGATAACCCTCAGCTCGCGGCCGGCTATTTCTAAAGTAAGTTTCTCAATTTCGGCTACGGGGAATTCCCCCAGGCGACGGCGCACCATCAGGGAGATATCTAGCGTCTCCAGCAAGGCAGCAGCTTGCTCAGCACCGACATCTAATAACACAGTAGCCACTGCTTGATAAATAGCCGGTGGCATTTGCACAACCCCCAAGGTATGGCGAATAGGTTGGTTAGCGGCTAAGGTAAGCAGATGTCGCACCTGATGGGTCAGCTGCTCTGCCACTTGAGGCGATACCAGTAAGTTGTCCAAGGTGAGTGTCACTAATTGGGTAAACTGGTTAATATCGGTTTGACGCCCACCGCGGTCGGCTAAAGAGTAGAGCGACTCTCCTTCCAGACTGGTTGCCAGAGTCTCCAGTTGGTCTTCCAGCTTTAGCCACAAAGGTTCTTCATCTAACAAAGCCAAGAGCTTGTTACCCCAGTAGATAATCAGTTCCTGGAGTTTACCGGCTGCCAGTTGGTTCAACCAGCTGGCAAGAGTATCATCCAGCCGCTCCTGGAGCCAACCTTGAATAGCCCCTCTTATCGCCTGACGGCTTTGGGGCTGGGTGAGCATACTAACTGCCGCCTGTATCAGCCAGACAACTAAAGCGGAGATGCGTTCACGCCCCAAAAAGGTGCCTACCAGGCTCCACCAGGCGTTCTGATTTAACCACTTATAGACTTCTGAAGCCAATTCCGTTTGCAAGTCTTCTTGTTGTATCAAAGTAATGATAGCTTCTTCCAGGTGAGGTTGCAGCAGCTCCAGAAGCTGCTCCAGAGCTTCCTCCCCCGCCGTGCCGATGGCTTGGCGTACCGTTCTTTCACTGCTGCTCAGGTTCTCCTCCAGAAGCGCCGCTCCTGTTGTCAACTGCTGCTCTAAATGGCGCCGCATACCCGGACTGCTACCCAAAGCACGCAGCTCTGCCATGATCGCCCTTCGCACCCACGATGTTTGTTCATGAGTAATGGGGTGCGTTATCAAGCGGGTAACCAGGGTGTTCACCCCGGCTAAAATATAGTCACGGATGGCAGGATTTTGTAGTTGCTGTAAAATGCCCGATGCCAACAAAGAGGATACTGTATCGATAGTTTCGTGGAAAGAGGAACCGAGACGTTCTTCGAGAAGCGCCGCTAAGGTCCGTTCCTCTTGGCTGAAGGTTTGCCACCCTTCTTTGAGGTGACTCACTAACTGGGCATGAACCCGTGGCTCCTGCAACACCCTATGCAACTCATCTTCGTTGAGGAGATGCAGGGAGACAGTTTCCCCAATTTTGGTAGCTAAATCGTCACGCCGCCCAGGGATAACCCCAGGGGTGAAAGGGAGGCGGATTTTGCCCAGATAATGGGCACGATGCGGGCGAAAGAGCATTTTAATAGCCAGCCAGTTGGTAATATACCCAATGACGGCACCCACCAAAGGGGGAATAATCCAAATGATGTAGTCGTCCATATCTCGTCATCCTTTGCTCTGAAAACCTCCGGATCCCGTAAATTTAGCAGAGCTTTTATTAAGATCGCTTAAATAACAGTAGCTAACCCGTAGATACTTTAAAATGATCTTGTTGGTAGAGCCAGGCAACACCTTTAGTCTACCTAGTATTCCTGCCTCTTAGTATCTTCTCGCCTAGAGCGGTCACTTTCCCGACGCAAGGAGCGCAAAATCTCCTCCTCGCGCTTGTCGTAGAGCTTACGCCCCCGGCAGAGAGCCAAATCTACCTTCACCTTGCCATGACGAAAATAGAGCCTGAGAGGTATAAGGGTAAGCCCCTTCTCTTTAACTGCCGCATGAAGCTCGCGGATCTCCCGCTTATGGAGGAGGAGCTTGCGCTTACGAGTGGGGTCTACATTGAAACGATTACCTGGGTCATAAGGAGAGATATGCATATTGAGCAAAAAGCACTCTCCGCCTTCGGTACGAGCGTAACTGTCTCGCAGAGCACACCGTCCTAAGCGTAACGATTTAACTTCGGTACCGGTAAGAGCGATGCCAGCTTCAAAACGCTCCAGAATTTCGTATTCCCGTCGAGCGTTGCGATTGTCAGCTATACTACGTTCACCCTTCTCGCGAGCCAATATGTACACCTCCCATTACCTTTAAAATTTTTTTGATACTGGTTCCTTAAATTTCTCCACCCATTACGGTAAAACCTTCGCTTTAGCCAAAGTAGCGTAATTATTTTCACCATGCAAAATACCCTAAAAAATACCCACTCTGCAAAGAGTGGGTATTGAGTCTGAAGAGCGCACTCTTAAGGTGAGAGTTTACAACACCGCAGGGATATCCATGTTTTCTTGCATGAAGACCCAAAATTCGTTGGCTTTGGCTATGAAGACATCCACCAGTTGGGGGTCGAATTGTTTACCCCTTTGCTCCTGCATGTATTCGACAATACGGTAGAGACTCCACGGTTCCTTGTAGGGACGACGGGAACTAAGGGCATCGAAAACATCGGCAACAGCCGTAATGCGCCCTTCAATGGGAATAGCTTCCCCCACAATCATCCGAGGGTAACCGTCCCCATCCCAACGCTCATGGTGGGTGAGAGCGATATTGCGTCCAATTTCCATATATTTACTTTTGGCATTTAGCAAAATGTCGAAGCCTAGGGTAGTATGGGTGCGCATGAGCTCCATTTCGCTCTCCGTCAGACGACCCGGTTTGAGAAGAATAGCGTCCGGGATACCCACCTTGCCAATATCGTGTAAGGGCGAACCATAATAGATAAGGTCGATAAACTTGGGATCGAGACCAATTCCTCGTGCCAGTTCCCGGGAAAAGTGCGATACCCGGTTGATATGAGCGCCGGTTTCGGTATCTCGCATTTCCGAAGCACGTCCCAAGAGGATAAGCGCTTCATACTCCCGTTCTTGAATCTCCCGGGTAGCTTCTCGTACTTCCCGCTCTAACAACATGGCGCGATTAGCCACCAGGTTCTGGTACTCTTTGATGCGCAATAGGTTCTTTGTCCGTGCCAGGAACTCTGCCGGATCCAACGGTTTAGTGAGAAAATCGGTCGCACCGGCATTAAGAGCGTTATAGCGCACCGCACTGTCGTCATCGGCGGTGATCATGATGACGGGTGTAGTTGCACAAATCTCTCGGAAAGCCAGTAGGAATTCGATACCATTCATTTTTGGCATAACATAATCTAAAAAGACAATGTCGAAATCCAGTTGATGCAAACGACAATATTCAATGGCATCGGTAGAGTCTTCAAAGCTGTTAACTTCCAAGCCCAATTCCCTGGCGAACTCCTCAATAATCGCCAGGTTAATAGGATTATCGTCTACAGATAAAGCACGTAAGGTCATATAGTACTCCTCCGCACAAATTTACACACCACCGGCTCCGTGACGAACGATTTCGACTATGCGTTTGGCAATATTGTTAAGATCACACACTTCGTCTGACAGCTGAGCATCGACAATACTTTTAGGCATACCATAAACCACACATGTCTCTTCGCTCTGAGCGATACTATAACAGCGGCAGTTCTTTTTAAGCTCGCTGACGCCAGCGGTTCCATCGCTTCCCATGCCGGTGAGAACTACCGAGAGAATTTTTAGCCCCTTAAACTCTTTAGCAATGGAGCGAAAGAGAACATCGGCTGCCGGTCGCACCCCGTTGACATGCTCACCTTGGTCCAAACGCAACAGTTTGCCACGGGTAATAATAAGGTGGGAACCACCGGGAGCAATTTGTGCCAAACCTCCCCGGATGGGTACACCGTCAGCAGCCTCGATAACCCGAATAGCCGAACGACTATTCATTTTATTCGCTAAAGCAGCGGTAAAACCTGCAGGCATATGTTGCACAATAAGAATGGGTTTATCGAAATTGGCAGGTAAGGGGCATATAACTCGATCCAAAGCGGCGGGACCGCCGGTTGAGGAAGCGATAACTACGAGATCTACGGTATCTAAACGAGGCTCGCTGGCGACCATGCGGCGTGGCGCTGTCTCGGTAGTGGATGGCAAAGGTTGCAAAGGGGGTAACTGGGAAGTCATACTGGGACGTGTTGTAGCTGGTGGCTGAGGAACCGTTCCCGGACGCGAACTGCGCGTAGGAGGGGTTACGGGGGTAGCCGTACGCCCTAGCCGTATATTGGTGCGTATGGCATGAATACTAATTTGGCGGAACAAAGCCGATAAGGGGCGAATAATAGCTTCCATATTTTCTTCGAACTTACCACCTTGAGGTTTGGCAATAAAATCGAGAGCGCCTCGTTCCAAAGCTTCTAGGGTTAGGTCTGCCGCTTTACTGGAAGCACCGCTGACGATGACTACCGGCAGGTTGGGGTAAAGGGGGCGTAACTCCGAAAGGGTCTCTAAGCCATTTTTACCCGGCATGTTGACATCCATTAAAATGGCATCGAAGTGAGCTTCCCGCAGTCGTTGAAGGACTTCCAGGCCGTCTTTAACCGTTTCTACTTCGGCACTGGGCGCCGCTGCGGCTACCGCTGAGGCAAGAATCCTCCGGTAGAGTGCGGAATCATCGGCGATAAGCACCCTAAGATTTGCCATGGTAGCCCCCCTAAATTAGCAGTATAATATATTTTAACTCTTTTCGCTATGGAGACAGCGATTCCTTCGTTACTGTTTGACTTTACTAAGGGCTTCTTCCCGGGATATTTCGCCTCTTTCATACTGTTCCATAGTCCGACGGCGGCGAGCCACCGCATCGTGATCGGCTCGGTCTACCGTAAAACCTAAAGCTTCAATAACCGCATCCAGACGACTGCGCACCGTGGGGTAGGAAATTTTTAGTTCTCGCTCAACTTCTTTAATATTGCCCCGACAACGAATGAAGGTTTCGATAAACTCTTTTTGTTCCAAGTTGAGTTGACAAAAGTTGCATATATCGAACTGTCCCTCGATACGGGTTCCACAATCTTCACAATCCAGGCGGGTGACATGCATCGGGTTGTTGCAAACAGGGCATGACCCCAAAGCTTTGCGTGTCATTTTTTAAATCTCCCCCTAATATACATATGAGAACGTGGAGCTTGATAAATTTTCTCTTCCATATTTTCCACATCTGGAAGCCTTTTGTCAAGGAGGTAAAAAAGAAAAGTAATTTAACGTGCAAGGATTGACCACCTAGCTGCAATATGGTAACATAAGTCGCAGAGATATTATTTAAGTTATAATAGGGTGGGAGTTATTCGTGAGCAGATACAGCAATGTTATGGTTCACCACATTCGCGAACAACAACGCCAAAGAGCTGTTTTACAACAACGACGGGAGCAGAATCGGGAAGACCAGGTAGATAAGGAAAAAGTAGAGCAGGCTATGGACGAACGCTTCCTCATCCTCAGAGAGCAGATCCGCTCTGTGGAGGATTTACGCCTTACTCTACAGGAAAAAAAGCTGCTGCTCTATGTCGACCTCGCTCCCTTGAAGGAGCGTGAGCTTTATTTGCAACGGCGCCTGGCTTCACTCCTTCCCGCCGAGTTAGCATCTACCGATGCCCTCCGCAGCGAAATAGCCGAATACAACCGTATATATAACGAGTATGAAATCAACAGCGACGAAAAGTCTGTGGTTGCCCAAAGAGAGCTGACGAAAAAGCAACGGGCTTTGAAAGAGAACTGCCAGGTAATATCTGTGGAAGTTTCGGCAGCCCTGCGCCAAATTGACGATATGCTGCGTTCCCCAGGGCTCCAAACCTGGTTTGGCACCACTTTAACCCAGTACAACACCCAATTAGAAAAGATCAGCAACGTCGTGCGACGTATCAACCCCGACCTGGACGGTTTACAAAACTCTATTTATCTCACGGAGAACCTGAAACGCATGGTACGCCGTATACGCACCCGCTGTGCTTCCTTCAGGGATACTATGCGCAGTATCAGCCCCGATACCGATACCGAAGAAGCCTTTCTCTACGGCGAACCCTTTTATTTTCGCTTCCCCAGCGATCGTATCCCCGCACGTATTTTAGACCGTATAAAAACCTTTTCCGAAACTGGCCGTGAATAGCCCTATACCTTTTTCCTGAACCCTCCAGCCGCAGTCATGCTGCGGCTTTGCACATTAAATCATATATTATTAAGGAGTGAAGTTGAGCATGGAACTAAATAGCCAGCCTCCACCTCTGGTGTGGGTAGTCATGGGAAGCGACTCCGACCTCCCGGTGATGGCAGCAGCTTTGCAAACCCTGGAACAGTTTGAAGTGCCTTACGCCGTCAGCATTGCTTCCGCCCACCGCTGCACCGACTATGTGCTGGATCTTGCCAAAGCTGCTTCTTCCCGGGGAGTACGGGTTATCATCGCCGGCGCCGGATTAGCCGCGCATTTACCTGGCGTTATTGCTGCCGCTACCACCCTGCCCGTGATAGGTGTCCCACTCGCCAGTGGTCCTTTAGTCGGTCAAGATGCTCTCTATGCTATCGTGCAGATGCCTCCAGGCATTCCTGTAGCCACCGTGGGCATTGCCGCTGCTCAAAATGCCGCGCTACTCGCGGTGCGTATCTTGGGTAGTAGCGATGCTGAGGTAGCCGTGAAGTTGCAGCAGTACGCTGCTCAACTGCAGGCAGGGGTTCTGGCTAAAAACCACAAGCTCCAGGAGCTGGGTTATAAAAAATACCTGGAAGGCATGCCATCCAAATAAGAAAGTAGGCGGGGTAAACTATGTTTGAAGCTAAAATTATCGTCACCTTACGCTCCTCCATTTTGGATCCCCAAGGCTCTGCCGTGGCAACCTCTCTCCAGAGTTTAAGTTATCCGGTGCCGGAAGTGCGCATTGGTAAGTATATGGAGTTGACTCTACAAGCCTCAGACGAACAGGAGGCCACTGCCTTGTTGCAGATAATCTGCCAGAAGGTGCTGGCGAACCCGGTGATGGAAGATTATCGCATTTTGCAACTTACGCGAAAGGAGGAATAGCACCCCGTGAAAGCTGCAGTCGTTATCTTTCCCGGCTCCAATTGTGATGTCGATATGATTCACGCTTTGGAAGATGTGCTGGGTTGCCAGGTTGCCCAGGTATGGCACAAAGATACCTCCCTGCAGGGAGCAGATTTGGTGGCTCTCCCCGGTGGCTTTTCCTATGGCGATTACTTGCGGGGTGGCGCTTTGGCTAGCTTTTCCCCTATTATGGAAGCAGTTATTGCTCATGCCCAAGCAGGTAAGCTTCTCATGGGAGTCTGTAACGGCTTTCAAGTTCTCACCGAAAGCGGCTTACTGCCAGGTTGCCTCATGCGCAACCGCACCCTGCAGTTTCGTTGTCAGGATGTCTATCTCACGGTAGAAAACAACCAAACTGTCTTTACCTCCCTGTATCGCTCCAACCAGGTGCTGCGCCTCCCCATTGCTCATGGCGAGGGGTGCTATTATGCCAGCGAAGCTGAACTAAGGGAGTTGGAAGACAGCGGACGAGTTGTCTTTCGCTACAGCAATGCCGGGGGCGAATATACCCCAGAAGCGAACCCTAACGGTTCCAGCCGGGCTATTGCCGGAATTGTCAACGCTGCTGGTAATGTTTTGGGGATGATGCCACATCCTGAACGCTACTGTGAGGAGCTAGTGGGCGGTAGCGACGGACGTTGGCTCTTCCACGGAATCCTTAAGGCCTGGAAAGAGAGGGTGATTAGCTGATGACTGCCGCATTTGCCGAGGGAGTTTGGCGTGAGATTGGGCTCTCCGATGAGGAGTACCAACGTATATTACTCTATCTGGGGCGCACCCCTACCTGGCCGGAGCTGGGCATGATTTCTGCCATGTGGTCGGAACACTGCTCTTACAAACGTTCCAAACCGGTGCTGCGTCTCTTTCCCACCCAGGGCAAAAGGGTGTTACAAGGTCCCGGTGAAAATGCCGGGGTTATCGATATAGGCGATGGTTTAGCGGTTGCTTTTAAAATTGAGAGCCACAACCATCCTTCGGCTTTGGAACCCTATCAGGGAGCTGCCACAGGGGTAGGCGGTATCATCCGAGATATTTTTACCATGGGCGCCCGCCCTATTGCTTTACTGGATGCCTTACGCTTTGGTGACCCCTCTATCCCCCGGGTACGTTATCTGGCCCAAGGTATAGTGGCAGGTATCGGTGGCTACGGTAACTGTATAGGGATCCCTACTGTAGGCGGGGAGACCTTTTTTGCCCCTCCCTACAACGAAAATCCCCTCGTCAACGCCATGTGTGTCGGGCTTATCACCGGAGGCACGATCCTCAAAGGTATCGCTCAGGGCGAAGGAAACTTAATTATGTGCGTGGGTGCCCGCACCGGTCGCGATGGCATTCAAGGAGCTACTTTTGCTTCGGCTGAACTCAGCGAGGAATCAGAAAGCAAACGGTCGGCAGTCCAAGTAGGAGACCCCTTTATGGAGAAGCTCCTCCTGGAAGCCTGCCTGGAGCTAATGTCAGCTGGCGTTATTATCGGTATCCAAGATATGGGAGCTGCCGGGCTAACCTCCTCCAGTTGTGAAATGGCGGCTCGAGGTGGTTGTGGCATAGATATCGAAGTTACCTTGGTACCCCAACGGGAGCCGGGGATGACCCCTTACGAAATTCTTCTATCAGAATCTCAGGAAAGAATGCTGGTTTGTGTGCAAAACGGGCGTCAAGATGAAGTCTACCGCATCTTTGAAAAATGGGGGTTAGAAGCTGCTATCATCGGCACTGTTACCTCGGATAATATGGTCACCGTGCGGGAAGCCGGCAAGGTGGTGGTATCCCTCCCCACCAAGCTCCTCTCTGACGATGCCCCGGTTTACCACATGCC
>WREE01000072.1 GCA_009779515.1 Symbiobacteriaceae bacterium | reverse complement strand
CCCCATGAGCTTTCCGGCGGTCAGCTACAGCGTATTTCGGTGTTACGCAGCATGTTGTTGGAACCTTTGCTTATTATCGCCGATGAGCCTGTGTCGATGCTGGATGTTTCAGTTCGTGCCGATCTGCTTAATATCTTGATGAATCTAGTTAAAGAGTTCAACATGGCCATGGTTTTTATCAGCCACGATATAGCAGTTATCAACTACGTATCCGAAAAAATTGCCGTGATGTATCTAGGTAGAATAGTCGAAAGCGGTACCTGCGCTGAAATTCTGCAAGACCCCTTACACCCTTACACCAAGGTTCTCATATCCAATTTTCCTACCTTGAGTTTCACCAAGAAAACTGAACCGATCCATATCGAAGGAGAACCTCCCACACCTGTCAACCCTGGACCTGGTTGCTATTTTGCCAAGCGCTGCTATAAGGCTGGCGAAATATGCTTCAAGGAATATCCCCCTATGAAGGAGTGTGGCGGAACCCATCAAGCTAGTTGTCATTTCCTATGAGTAACAAGGAGGGTGAACACATGAAAGAGATCTTTACTAGGCTACTAGACGGAGTTCCCGACTATAAGGAGTTTATGACTGTCAGAGAAATGGACGAGAGTAGCCGCAAATTAGCCCAACAATACCCTGAAACTGTAGAGTTGATGGAAATCGGTCGTTCCCGTAGTAATTATCCCCTGCTCTGTCTGAAGATAGGCAGCGGTGAGGAAAACGCCCTGATGCTAGGTTGTCCCCATCCTAACGAACCCATTGGGACTATGTTACTCGAGTATTTTTGTGAGGAGCTTGCCAAAAGCGAGGAACTGCGTCAAGAGCTAGGGTATACCTGGTATATCGTTAAATCCTGGGATTGCGATGGAACCATGCTCAACGAGAACTGGTTCAAAGGTCCGTTTACGATCACCAATTATGCCCGAAATTTTTTCCGGCCTGCTGGGCATCAACAGGTGGATTGGACTTTTCCTATTACTTACAAAGATTATACTTTTAACAGCCCCATACCAGAGACGGTTGCCGTTATGAAGCTGATCGAAGAAACCAAGCCTCGTTTCCTTTATTCCTTACACAACGCAGGTTTCGGCGGTGTGTACTGGTATGTGTCCCGCCCCACCCCAGGTATTTACGATGCCATGCACAAAGCAGCCAAGGGTCAAGAAGTCCCCCTCAACCTAGGTGAGCCGGAGACCCCTTATAGCGTTGCTTTTTATCCTGCCGTGTACAAAAAGAATGCTATCAAAGACCGTTACGATTACCTAGAAGAAAACGGCACCGAGAATATTCCTGATCTTATCGAAACAGGAACCTGCGGTGCTGATTATGCGGAAACAGTCAATCCTCGTTGCTTCACCCTACTAACCGAACTGCCCTATTTTTTCGATCCACGGATTAGTGATATGTCCCCTTCGGATATGATAAGAAAAGACGCTGTTCTGGATAAAATAGCCTATGACGAAGAAAGTAACTCCCGCCTCTTTGCTGTAGTCGAGAGGACAAACGCCTATGTATCCGACGACAACCCCTTTAAGTCGACCCTTATCTCTTTTACCAAACCCAGGCGCAATGAAGCAACCATCAAAATGGTGCAAACGAATCCCGATTACGCAAGGCTGGCAAGTGTCTCCGAAAAATTTTCGAACCTTCTTATTGCCAAATTCTACAAGCTGCTGTCTTTTGGCATGCTGATTCGAGCTTTTGAGTATGAATTAGCTTCTCTAACCCAAGAGGAGCAAAAAAATGCTGAAGAGAAAACAAGAGCATTGTCTTCGGCTAAAGACGAGGCCTTAAGCATGTTCGCTGAGCTGGCATCCTACCTGGAAGAACACATACATTATGAAAATGTACCCATCAAGAAGCTGGTGACCATACAATTAGAAAGCGGCATTTTAACCGCCTTATATTTACGGGAACACCCAAACGTCTAGAAGCACATCATCCCTTACAGGAGCTATAAATCTGCCATTACCAACACAGCATACGCCATCGCTAATAGCCCTGCTCCTATAGCCAACAAGAGAAAGGTGTCAGAAAATTGCCCCTGGTCACCCACGGGATAATTTTCTGACACCTTAGCTATTTCCGAAGGGGGATGTTGGGACTGAGGGGGAAGGAAGGAACGCCCTAAGGCTCGCAGAGCCATAACAAAGCTGTTAAAAAAACCGATGCTGCGCACTATTTGACCTGCCGCCACGATGATAAAGGTCATAGCGGTGATAAATAGGCTGTCCAGAACGAAGAAATTTGCCGACGCCCCAGGGCTACGGCGGCTCAATAAAAACGATAAAGCCAGGCTACCAGCGAGGATGAGGGCTATTTTGCGAGATAAATACTCCCTCCCGGTGCCCATGGGAGTTTAAAATTCCCCTCGTTTAGTGGGATCCAGAGCGTCCCGCAAGCCGTTGGAGAAAAGGTTAAAGGAAATCATCAAGGCAGAGATAATAATGGCGGGAAAGAGGGTCTGATAAGGAAATTGGAGCAAGACCCGCTGACCATCGGAAAGCATGACGCCAATGGAAGGCTCAGGTGGCTGAAGACCTAAACCTATATAGGCTAAAAACGATTCGCTGAAGATGGCTCCGGGAATAGCGATCATAGCCCGGGTGATCAGGGGACCGACACAGTTAGGCAAGATATGGCGAAAAACCAGTAAGCGGTCGGGAACTCCTAAAGTTCGTGCCGCCAGGACATATTCTCGCCCCTTAAAGCGGTAAAACTGTGCCCGGATAAGGTATGCCGTAGGCATCCACCCAGTAACCACGAAGGAAAAAATGATCGCATTAATCCCACGGCCAAAAACCAAAATAAACAAGGTAAAGACCACCAGCTGAGGTATACCGCTAATAATTTCTACCAGGCGCATGAGAAGCATATCCACATTGCCGCCGTAGTAGCCGGCAATAGCCCCATAAATAACCCCGATGACGGTGTTGATAGCCACCGAGAAAATGGCAATGATCAGAGAAATGCGTGTTCCGCGAAAGAGGCGGGTAAACAAATCCCGTCCCAAGTAGTCGGTGCCAAACCAAAAATACTCGTCCCCCAGCCCAATGAAGCTGTAGTAGTTTACTTTTAAGTCCACCATCTCTACACCGGAAATCATCCGAGGGTTCATGATTTCCATGATGCTTCCCGGGGGATAAACCGTGAGATCGCTCAGCCCGGAGGCACGCCTATTGGTCAGGATGCGACTGCCATCGGCAATACCCATCTTTTCCAGGTAAGGGATGCGCGGGGGCATATTCATACGAGCCACATTTTGGTCGTTAAAGCCGTAAGGGTTTAACGCCGGACCAAAGGCGGCTAAAAACACCACTACCATAATAATCCAAAAGGCGACGATAGATACCCTGTAACGGGTAAAGCGAAGGAAGGACTCCTTGAAGAAGCCCATGGGGGAAGTCTGAAAGACATCATCTTTGAGAGCTTCGGTATTTAAGGGGTCGAACATTCCTTCAAACTCAGGTATACTTGTCTCGTTAATGTTCGTCATCTTCTGGATCCCATCCTTATACGAGGATCGACGACACCATATAAAAGGTCTACGATTAAAATAGAAAGCAGAGAGACCAGACTATAAAAAATCAGAGCGGCAATGGTGACCGGGTGGTCTAAGGCGTTGATCGCCTGTAGCATAATACCACCCACACCGGGAATAGCGAAAATCCGCTCGATGACTAAAGAGCCGGTTAGCACCCCGACAAACATACCCACGATACTGTTAACCATAGGTACCAAAGAGTTCCTCAGAGCGTGGCGTACCGTAGCATGAAAATGGGTAAGACCTTTCGTGCGTGCCAGCATCATGAACTCCGAGGAAAGAGTTTCGATAAGCTCACCTCTCAGGAAGCGGGTGGTGGCGGCGATGGGACCAAAGGAGAGGGCCAAAACCGGCATGACAATTTGCCGCAGATACTCCCAGCCTACCTGGTTGGCTCGATAAATTATCGGGAACCAACCCAAGCGAAAGCAGAGAAAGTATTGCATGACGGCGGCAAAGACAAAAGAAGGGATAGAGATACACATCACCACGGCAAAGGAGATGGCATGGTCGGGAGCTCTATTCCGCCCCAAAGCAGCCAGGATGCCGAAAAGCATACCCAAGGGTAGGGAAATTAACAAAGAGACAATGTTCAAATGCATGGAGACAGGAATCCGTTGCCACAGGATGTCGAAAACCGGTTTGGTAGGCTGCAGCACTATAGACGTACCCCAATCGCCATCAGCTAGGACTCCGCGTAAAAAGTAGCCATATTGCACCATAATGGGTTTGTCTAAGTGGTACTTGGCGTTTAGCGCCTCCCGCACTACCTGGGGAATATCCGGGTTTTCAAAAATATTTCCGGGCATAAGGCGAAGCATAGCGAAGGAGATGGTGACAATGATAAACAGCGTAAGCGCCATCGCTAACAAACGTCCCGAGACGTATCTAACCATGGGCACCCACCTTTCTTAACCGTTAAAACTTTCCCCAGGCCAACAGCGCATATCCCACGGCAGATTTGGCGTCTTCACACCCACGTGCCCCTGGTCTATGAATATCTGCCGCGGCAGTAGGGGACAGGAGATAACCCTCCTGTCCCTTAAGGAAATTGCTCTAACTATTTCGTCAGGTCGATATCCATCCACCTGGTGCCCCAGCCGATGAGGGGGCTGTACTGCTCCTGAGTAACAGGAAGAACGATGCGGTCACTGTAAATAGTAAAGGATAAGGGGCGGTAAAGGGTGATGCCGAACATATTGTCCATCCAGTATTTTTCCATCTCCAGAGAGAGTTCGTAGAGAAGTTCGGAATCCATGCGGTACTCCTCGGTAAGAGAAAGCAAATACATCTCTGGCATATCCGGTGCCATCGATTCAAAATCGGTAAAGGTTAAGCCGTCGACGTTCATGTTGCAGTAGAACTTGAACTGTTGGTTGGGATAATACATGGTGTTCGGCCAGTTCAAACCTTGAATGGAAAGCTGATAAGAGTTGGGGTTACTAGGCCACTCGGTTTGGGCTGCCAGAATAGCCGGCGAAGGGACTGGCACCAGACGCAATTCAAAGAGATCTTGACCAAAGATAATTGCCCATTGTGCCTGCAGGAATTCAATAACACTTTTATGAACTTCGCTGGTTTCCGAATACATAAACTCCAGCACCAACTTGCCGCTTAGCCCTGCTGCCGCATAAGCCGTATCGAAGTACTGTTTAGCCAGCTCAGGATCGAAGCCCCAGTTATCCGGAATTAAAGCTTGGGCTTCAGGGGTATCCCAGAACCCGACTCCAGGTCTCGGTCCGCCAGCGTTACCGTGCATAAAGGTTGCCCAGGGAGCTACGTTAACCAGCTTAGCCACGCTTTCCCGATCGACGGCATGGTATAGAGCTTTTCTCATATTAAGATCCGCCAGGATGGGCACCTGGGGATTGACCACGTTGGCGTAGAGAATTTGGTTGGCACCGGAAGGGGTAATCAGCAAACGGGGATCTTCCCGGTAGCCTTCGTACATGGCAGCGGTGACACCTAAGACGTCAATTTCACCATTTTCGAAAAGAAGCTGAGCAGCGTTGGAATCGGGTACCAGAGTGGATAACACACCATCCAGGTTGATCATATCGGCATGGGGCCATAAGGGGTTTTTCTTGTACAGCCGCTCGGAACCGATTGTCCAAGATTCCAAAATGTAAGGACCACCGGATAAAAAGGAAGCTTTATCGGTGCCGTAGGTGGTTTGCGTCCGGGACTCGTTCATCAGAGACTCGTACAGTGGCTCGTAGACAGCATAAATTTTACCAAAGTGGCGGATAACGTCATCTTGCCGGTAGCGTGAGGTAAGAGAAAGATGAATAGTGTAGTCGTCAACTTTGGTGATACCAACATCTTCCCAAGCCACGGGGTCGTTACCTGCCTGGTTTTGCAGGTAATAGGCTTCAGCGTTGACAATTTCGATTTGATCTCTGAAAAGCCAGGAGCCGTAGGGGTTGAACATAGTGGGGTCGACGTACATTTTGAAGGTATACATCCAGGTGTCGGCATCAACCGGCTCGCCGTTTTCCCAAACTCCATCGGGATTGAGCTTAATCTCCCAGTTGTAACCGTCATCCAGAGCAATAGGCAGTTCGGCAGCAAAGACCGGTAACCACACGGGAGCAACCGGATTACCGGCGGCATCGTACTCAATCGCCTGCATAAAGAGCAAGGGCGAAAGATCCGCTCGCGCACCGTCTTCCACCGATTGCGTACCGGTGTGCGGGTTTAAGGTACGGATGTCGGCGGTGAAGGTGGTGCGGTAAATCTTCTCCTCCTGCTTAGGTGGCGGTGGCGGTTCGGTAGGCGCCGCCGTGGGCGCTGCTGTAGGCGGGCTGGTCGGCGCGGGTGCCGGGTTGCAGGCAGCTGTCATAACGATGATAGCCACCATGAGTAACGAAAGCAGCTTCTTGCTCATGGAAAATCCCCCTTAAATATTTTAGTCGATGCTCTGCTAGATGGGACTTGGAAAACAAATTATATTGCCGCCCATTACTAGTACATCCTTCATCGCCTCTTCCTCGTACACGAAGATTCGCGCTGTCAACATAAGATGATACTTTTTAGCGTGCCGATATATATCTCTGGTATTCCGGTTCCGACAGCAGGACAAAGTGGTCTTTTTCTAGCTCCCACATCTGAGGCCGATGGTTAGAGTAATCGTGGTCACGGTTAGGGTCGTAGGCATATCTTACCCTAGCTCGCTCCGAGAGCGGGTTGGGTCTGGGAATGGCCGAAAGCAATGACCTGGTGTAAGGGTGGACGGGGTTAAGGTAGAGATCCTCTGACCGGGCAATTTCCACCAGTTTGCCGTAATACATGACCCCGATACGGTCGGAGAAGTACTTAACCACGGAGAGATCATGGGCGATAAACATAATCGTTAACCCCATATCTCTTTTCAGGTCGTTGAGCAGGTTAATGACTTGTGCCTGAATAGAGACATCCAGAGCCGAAACCGGTTCATCGGCAATGATGAGCTTGGGTTGCACCACAATCGCTCGCGCGATACCTATCCGCTGCCTCTGGCCTCCGGAGAATTCGTGGGGGTAGCGGGTGGCATGCTCCTCATTAAGACCAACCTTGTCCAGCATATCCAAAACTTTGGTGCGCACTTCCTCTTTGTTGGTAAAACCCCGCACCCTTAACCCTTCGCTGATAATCTCTTCCACCGTCATGCGCGGGTTCAAAGATTCTACCGGGTCTTGAAAAACCATGGCGATATTATCAGTTATGTAGGAGCGCAGCTCGCCGTTCATGGGACCAGAAATCTCCCGCCCCATGAAGCTAACCCTGCCTGCCGTAGGGTCGTAAAGGCGCACGATAGCACGTCCGCAGGTGGTTTTACCACAGCCGGACTCGCCGACCAAACCAAAAGTCTCGGCTTCGTTAATGACAAAAGAGATACCATCTACCGCCTTGACCACGATCTTGCGCTGCCCCCATCCCGAGGAAAAATGCATAGCAAGATCATCCACTTCCAGGAGTTGGCGCCTGGGGTGGGACACTTCCGCCGTGGATTTGTTATCTGGCATTTCCATATTCGCCTACGCTCCTGCTTTCATTCGACTTATTCTGGCTTGCAAAACCTCTGGCATTTGGGTAGGCGGAGCCTTGGGGTGCAAACGCCAAGTGGCAGCATAATGGGTAGGGCTGACCTGGAACATAGGCGGTTCCGCCACAGCATCAATCTTCATGGCGTAGGGGTTTCTCAGGGCAAAAGCATCTCCGACAGGAGGATAAATCATGTTCGGAGGCGTCCCCGGAATGGAGAGCAGCCGCTCCTTAGGGGAATCCAAGTCAGGAATAGAGCCCAGAAGCGCCCAAGTGTAAGGGTGTTCCGGGGTTAAAAAAATATCTTCGCTGGTACCTATCTCCACGATTTTACCGGCATACATAACGGCTACACGGTCTGCCATATTGGCGACCACACCCAAATCGTGGGTAATAAAAATTACCGAAAGGTTGCGCTCTCTTTTAATGTTGTTAATTAGTTCCAGAATTCTGGCTTGCACGGTAACATCTAGGGCGGTGGTCGGTTCATCGCAAATGAGAATTTCCGGGTCGGAAGCGATGGCGATGGCAATGACAATACGCTGGCGCATCCCCCCGGAGAACTGGAAAGGGTATTGATAGAAACGTTGCTCCGCATCAGGAATTCCCACGGCAGTCATCAGCTCCAAAGCCCGCTCTTTGGCTTGCCTGGACGGCATTTTTAGCGCCAGATAAAGTACTTCGGTTATCTGGTCGCCAATTCGCATAAGGGGGTTAAGAGCGGAGAGAGGGTCTTGAAAAATTAGCCCAATCCGTTTACCACGAATTTTGTGATACTCGGCTTCCTTAAGCTGGACTAAATTGAGACCACCATAAAGGATTTCCCCAGTGTCAATGCTGGCGTTCCCCGGCAAGATCCCCATAATGGCTTTGGTCGTCACCGATTTACCCGACCCAGATTCCCCCACGATGGCAAGAGTTTCCCCTTTTTGCAGGTCGAAGCTGATATGACGCACTGCTTGGACAATCCCACCGTGAGTGCGAAAGGAGAGAGAGAGATTCTTAACCTCGAGGACAGCTTCTGACTCCAAAGCTACTTTAGCATAGTCCAATGAAATCAACTCCCGACCAACCATATGGCATAATGTCACCTTTGTTCTACACCACGGAAAAGTATTCCTGCTAAAGAGTGTCTTCCCTAGAGCAAAGATAAAATTTTAGCTAAGAGGCTTTTAACAAGTTGCAGGCAAGAGAAACGTAGGGTGTTAGGACAAGCAAAATTAATAAAAAACGAGGGTGAAGACTTTGTCTTCACCCTAACGTCTTCACCCTCAGATTGTGGTGACCTTATCCTGGGTCGCTGGTATCTTGGGTATAATCTTCTCCGAACCATGCGATGCAGAGGGCGGCTAAGGAGCCATCTGCCAGAACTTCCTCCATCGCCTTATCGATGAGGGCTTTTAATTCCTCTCCTGAAGCGTCCTGACGGAAAACAAAGAAAGATGCCGAGGCTTCCAAAACTTCCCCTACGCACTTAATTTGCAGACCTAAAGTTTGGGCATAGCTGGCAACTACCGCATTATCGTTAACTGTAGCAGCTACTCTGCCGTTATCAATATCCATAAAGATATCGACATATTCCTCGGCGTAATAGCGGATAGTAAAGGGGTTACCGTTGGCAGCGTTATAATCTTCCAGCATTTCGGAGAAATAATCTCCGGTGACGCCCCCCAGTTCAGCTCCCTCGAAGTCCGCTAAGCTGGTACGCTCGTCATCATCGGCACGGACTACCAGTTGGGTTTGCACAAAGATATAGCCGTATTCCGGGAAAAGATACTTCGCTTCCCGGTCGGGGTTTTTCGCAATTTGGTTGGCGACCAGGTCGAACTTATCGGCGTCTAAACCGGCAAAGAGTGCCTCCCAAGTAGTTTGGATAAATTCAAACTCGATTTCGGGAATTCTTTCCTCCAGCAAGCGAAGAACTTCGATGTCGTAGCCGGTAAGATTGCCATCTTCATCGTTATAGGTAAAAGGGCTATAGGTGCCCATAGTACCCACTTTGATGCTTTTTACCGGCGGGGGCGGAGGTGCGGTAGGTGCGGCAGTAGGGGGTTGGGTGGGGGGCTGCGTCGGAGCCGATGTGGGAGTTGTGGGAGTGCAGCTTACCACCAGAGCCAAAACCAGAAAGAGACCAAGTCTGGATAACCATTTCCTCAGTTTCATGTACATTCCTACCTTTCCAAATATTGTTCAGCTTGCACTGAAGGTCGGCGGTATACCGCTGGTTCATTTGCGAAAGTTGGCTAAAAAGCGTTGGGTGCGCTCTTCTTGAGGGTTGCCAAAAAGCTCTGCAGGGGTTCCCTGTTCCACCACCAACCCCTGG
>WREE01000071.1 GCA_009779515.1 Symbiobacteriaceae bacterium | reverse complement strand
AGCAGTTACTGGCGTATGGTGCCGCCCAGCACCAAGCCATCCGGAAAGCTCAGCGGGAATTCCGCCGCCCTCAGGCGGCGAAAGAGATAGTAGACTTCGTGCTAGCGCTCTAAAACTTGTTTTATTTGAGGTAAAAGTTTAGGGTCTTGGCGGCGTTTTTGCTCTCCGAAACGCAGCAAAAAAAAGCTGGCAAAGGAGAGAATGCAGGAAGTCAGGGCAGCGGCTAAGCTGCCAAGATAACCGACCACCCTGCTCAACACCAGGCTACTTAAGATCAGCACCAGAAGAGGTGTGCCATAAACTACTAGGGCGGCCGTCATACCTTGCGTGGGAGGAAAGTAAAGCTCTACCTCCTGCCCCACTTCTACTTGCCCAGGGTCGGCAGCTATCACGGTGATGGAGGTATCGGTGCTAAAGCCCAAAGCACAGGCTCCGCAGTTGCCACAAGCCGAGTGACGCACCATATGCACCCAGGCTTTCCCCTCTGCCACCGCGGTAACAGTTCCGGTAGGTGTCAACGGACTGGCTGGTCTTTCCATGCTATTTCCACCTTTTTTAATTTCACAAAGCGAGGGGTGGGATTAGCACCTCTCGCTTTTGGTTATTATATCGCTGGGGACGGAGTAGAAGCTTGCTTCTACTCTCGCCTCAGAGTGCGCTCTTCGGCGAATTAAGTTATGTTCTTGCAACTAAGTTTGCTTTTTGACGCACATGTCGCCAAAAAGCGGTTACTTTTATCCCTTTAAGGTAAGTTAGGTGGGAAACAAAGAACTTGAAAGCGGCTTATCTTCAGTCTGGGAGTAAAAACGCGCTTCTACTTTGCTAGATGGGGGCTACCCGCCCCCAAACCCCCGTCGCTACGGCAGGCAAAGCCCGCCTGCGCTTACAGAAGCTCCGCTTCTGCGCCCCGGTTCCCGTGGCGGAGTAGAAGCCCTGCTTCTACTCTTCTCCGGTGTCGCTGAAGCTAGTTTTGCCGGTGAAGTGGAAGCCGTTAATCTTCATGCCGGGAATGAAAGAAGCGCCGGTGCGTTTGCGGTCACTGGAAATTTCTTCGATATTGTTCATAGCGATGAGCATACTCTCGGTAAAGCGCATGTTGCGCACCGCTTTAGTTATTTTGCCGTTTTCCACCAGGAAAAAGCCATCTCTGGTAATACCGGTAAGAATAGCTTGCCGCATATTCACCGGGTTCATATAGTGGAAACGGGTAACTAATAAAGCTTTCTCGGTACCAGCAATTATTTCTGCCAAAGTTTTCTCACCAGGAGAGACTATGACGTTAGCCGGAGAAGCACCGCCACGACGTCCGGCGCCTCCACCAGCGTGACCGGTAGTGGTGGTGCCAGCTTTTTTAGCAGAGGCTTGGTCATAAGCCAAATCTTTGGCTACCCCTTGCTCGATCAGGGTGAGCTTGGTGCGAGGAGTGCCCTCGCCGTCGAAAGCCAAACCCGGAGAGTAGGGGCTAGTCCAATCGTCAACCACAGTTAGCTTCTCAGAGAAAACCTTCTCCCCTATTTTATCGGTGAGAGGGCTCATTTTATTATTAACCATACCTCCGTTGAAAGCCCGCATCATGGTGCCCAGCAGGTTGTTTACTGCCAGCGGCTCCAGAATAACCGTGTAAGCCCCTGGCTCCAGCTCGATGGGGTTTTTATTGGCTTCAGCTTTGGCTTTAGCGATGGCGAAAGTACCTGCCATATCTACCGCGTCTAAAGAATCAGCAGACATATTGGCATAGCCGGTGCCACCGAGATCGTCGGAGATGAGCAGGGTGAAGCGAACCGAGTTGCCGTCGGAGTAGCGACGGATCCCTGCTGAGTTCCCCATACCCGAAGCCGAGCGGCGATAAGAGAGCTGCCCAAAGGCTTTGTAGGGTTCGGTGATGCTGCTCAGCCCTTCAGCCACCAGCTGCGCCCGGGTTTCCACGGTAAACTTATCGTGGAGCTCCTGGGAGAAGCGGCGGGTTTCCATCTCCTTCGGTTCACTGACCAAAGGCATGGTCTCTTCGCCATCAGGGAGAAGAGCCAGGTTGGCGATAGCCTCTGCGACGGCTGCCTGAATCCCTTCGTCGGAGAGGACGTTGGTGGAGATGCTGCTGGTTTTATGAGAAGCAATAATCGTGACTGCCAGAGAGGTACGGTCTTCAAAAACATTTTGGTGGATCTCCGAGTTGGCAATACGGCTTAACCCTTCCGCAGAGCTGGAAACCGCTACTTGCGCCTGATAGCCAGCGGCAAAACCGAGGGCTTTATTAATGAAAACGTAAATTTGATCCTTATTATACATCTGCCACACCTACCTTTACACCTCTAAAGCGTGCCGGTGCTGAGCCGTGACCACAATGGGCCGACTGACTGGGTTCGCCCTTGCCACAGTTGGGGGTACCGAAGAAGCGCCAATGCTCCTGGCTGGCTACCCCGTCACAGGAACCCCAAAAGACAGGGGTAATCCCGGTATATATGGGGTTTTTATAAATTTTGCCAGTGAGTTTGCCGTTCTTAATTTCGTAAGCAATTTCGCAGGCGAACTGGAAGTTCAGGCGGCGATCGTCAATAGACCAGCTCCGGTTGATATCTAAATAGAAGCCATTTTCAATACCGGCGATAAGCTCATCGAAGGCATACTTTCCTGCCAGCAAGTTGATGTTACTCATACGGACGATGGGAATACGTCCCCAGCCATCGGCTCTGGCGGTACCATTGGAAAGAGAACCTACCGCTCCAGCTGTATCCCGGGAAGAGATAAAGTTGTGGAAAATACCGTTGGTAATAACTTCCACCCTTTGCGCCGGAATGCCGTCATCGTCGTAGCCATAAGTACCTAACCCCCCGGGAGCGGTAGCATCCGCCACAATGTTGACATGCTCGGAGCCGTAGCGGAATTTACCCGGCTCCACGGAATCTAAGAAGGAGGTACCGGCATAACCTGCTTCATAACCTAACACCCTGTCCAGCTCAATAGGGTGTCCCACGGATTCGTGGATTTGCAAGGTAAGCTGAGTGGGGGCGATGACCAGATCGAAAATCCCGGAAGGGCACTCTTCGGCTTTGAGAAGCTCCAGGCACTCCCGGCCTACCCTGGGCGCATTCCCCAGAAGGTCCATAGCCTTAATGAACTCGAAGCCGGCGGTGGCAAAGTTTCCTCGGGAGGAATTGGGGTAGCTGCGAGTTTGCATTTCGCCCCGGGTGATAGCTACGGCATCAATACCGCCGCCAGATTCCACTAGATCCTGGACGATGTAGGAACCGTCACTGTCTGCCCATGTCTTCCGTTCCTTGCGGAAGGTTAAAGTGCCATGGGTGCGAAAAAGTTCCGGCGCTGCTTCCCGCATAAGGCGCTCCGCTTCAAACAGCAGCGCCAGCTTTTCTTCTTTGCTGATAGTAAAGGGGTCGATTTCCACGGGAGTTTGGTAGTGATCTTTCACTACCTTTTTGGGGGATAGCTTCACCGGGTTTTTCTGAGTTAGCTGCGTGGCTTTAGCGATGGCGAGAGCAGTCTTGGCTGTCTCCTCCATGGCGGTAAAGTCTTGGGAACCGGCAAAGCCCATAGAGCCTTGGGCATACACCCTAATGCCATAACCCAGGTTCTTGGAAGCGTTTAAGCTCTGCACCTTCATATTCTCGGTGGAGTAGCTTTCGGTTTCGATGGAGTTCACCCTCAGGTCGGCATACTCCACCCCGTCTTGAGCTTTGATAAAGGCCAACACTTGGGTAATTTTCTCTTGCAGTTGATTGAGATCCAACATCCGTCCCTCCTTAAGTAACGAGAGTGTGTTGCGTCATGGGATAGCCACGGGGATTATTCGACGGTAACTTCGGCTTTTCCTTCGTTCCACGAAGGATAAGCTTATCGCCTCAGAGTGCGCTCTTCGGCGAATTAAGTTATGTTCTTGCAATTAAGTTTGCTTTTTGACGCGCATGTCGCCAAAAAGCGGTTACTGTTATCCCTTTAAGTTAATTTGAGCAAAAAACAAAGAACCAGAAACCGGTTTTTTTACGGTCTGGGCTTCTATTGCTAGATGGGGGCTATCCGCCCCCAAACCCCCTCGCATTTCAGGCGCATGTCCTGAAATGCTTACAGGAGCTCCGCTCCTGCGCCACAGTTCCTGTGGCGGAGTAGAAGCCAGACTTCTATTATGCCATGGGTGAACGAAGTTCATGGGCTTCTACTGCTCCCTTTCTAATCGGATGCGTGCCATGAGCTCCCTTAACTCTGCCTGGTTAAAATGGTAAACTTGTCGGCAGAAGTTGCAGGTGATTTCAGCACCACCTTGTTCTTTAATCATCCGCAGCAGCTCCAATTCCCCTAGGCTCATCAAAGTCCAGGCTAAGCGCTCCCGACTGCATTTGCACTGCAACCGGACTTGGCGGTATTCTAGAATCTCCAACCCCCAGTCTCCGGCAATCCGTTCTAAGATAGCTTGGGGGGTCAACCCCATAGTGAGTAGTTGCGTAATCATCGGTTGTTCACGAATCCGCTCCTCGATAGTGCGAATTAGCTCCTCCACTTCCTCCTCTGCCACCGGCAACATTTGCACCATATAGCCTCCCGCTGCCAATACCTCGCTACGGGTGCCCACCAACACCCCCAAAGCAATAGCCGAAGGAAGCTGCTCGGATTCTAAAAAATAGCGGGCAAAATCTTCGGCAATTTCCCCTGAGAGAAGAGGCACTTGCCCCTGGTAAGGCTCCTTAAGCCCCAGGTCTTTGGTGACATGGAGCATACCTTTGCCCACAGCTCGGGAGACATCCAACTTCCCCTGACTGTTAGGTGGCAGATGCACCCAAGGCTCCTGGACATATCCTCGAACATTGCCTAAATGATCGGTATCTACCACGATGGCGCCCAGAGGACCATCCCCGAGAATACGTAAAGTTAGGCGCTGCTCCTCGTTCAAAGAGGCGCTCATCAAAGCCGCCATACTCAAAGTACGCCCTAAGGCAGCGGAAGCTACCGGGGCGGTACCGTGGCGTTCAGCTGCTTCTCGCACCAACGCTGTGCTATCCAAAGCCAGGAGGCGAATGCTCCCCTGGGCAGCTGTAGCGATAATCATTTCATTCATGTCAAAACTCCCTAAAATCTACCTTGCCAAAAGGTTGCTCCTACCCGTATAATCAAGCTATATCACAAACCCAAGAGGAGGTAAATCCATGAGTGAACTAACCAGCTTACCCAACATTGCCAAAAAAATGAGTGGACAGTTGCAGGAAGTGGGGATCCACACAGCAGAGCAGCTCAAAGAAGTGGGGAGTCGCGACGCCTGGCGCCGCATTTTAGAGCGAGACCCTTCGGCTTGAAATACCCGTCTTCTTGCCCTGGAAGGTGCAATTCAAGGTATCCCTTACAAAAATATCGATGATGAAACCAAAGCTTCATTACGCCAATTTGTTGCCCTACACAAACCCCGCAAGAAGGCTGCGAAGAAGGTTTAAATGCCCGCCCAAACCATCATCGAAAAGCTTCTCTCCCGCCACATCGGGCATATGGTTTATCAGGGGGAGACCCATACCTTCCCTGTCGATTTCATACTCACTAACGATGCC
This sequence comes from Symbiobacteriaceae bacterium, assembly GCA_009779515.1. Lineage (GTDB taxonomy): Bacteria > Bacillota > JAAYKD01 > JAAYKD01 > WRDA01 > WREE01. The sequence goes on along the minus strand of WREE01000071.1, from coordinate 4,441 downwards.
TCTGGTCCTCTCTCCCTCCAATATCTGGAGGAGATGGAGATCAGGGAAATTCCTTACCCGGACAGGATTCTTATGGTTATCGACCATTATGTCCCCTGCCCGGACGCCGCTGTCGCCAAACTACAGCAACAGTTATACGACTTTGCCGCTCGGCACCCGGTGGGGCTTATTCCGGCTGGGGAAGGAATTGCTCATCAGGTAAGCGATGAACTTGGCTACTTAAAGCCTGGCACCCTGGCGATAGGTGGAGATTCTCATACCACTACTTACGGCTACCTTAATTGCGCAGGAATTGGCATGGGCGCCTCCGATGTAGCCATGGCTATGGCGCAAGGAGAGCTGTGGCTCATGGTTCCAGAAACGCTGCTAGTAGAGTTTACCGGTTCCCTAAAGCCGGGGATCAGCGGTAAAGAGGTAGCCTTATTCCTAGTCAGCCAACTGGGAGCGGAGCGAGCCAACTACTGTGCTGTAGAGTTTACCGGCTCTGGTCTGACAGCTCTCAGCATGGACGACCGACGAGTTATCTGCAATATGCTAGCGGAGTGTAATGTCAAATGTGCGCTTATGCCCTGGGATGACGTCGCCGAAGAGTACGGCCAGCTTAGAGGTATAGAGAGCAAGGGAGCGGTAGCAGCCGATAAAGGCTGCAGCTACCGGGAAATTATAAAGGTAGACCTTAGCAGCATCGACTGGCTGGTAGCTCTCCCCCACTCCCCCTACCAAGTCGCCGAGCTAGCTTCTTTAGGCGATATGCCTATCGATATGGTGCTGTTAGGCACCTGCACCAACGGACGCTTGGCCGACTTTGTGGCAGCTCACCGCCTTTTACAGGATTGGGGGGGAGCTTTTCGGGTAGAAACTATCCTCGTCCCCGCTTCTCGCCAGATTTATTTAGAGCTGATCGCCAGCCGTCTGGCAGCGGACTTCCTCCAAGCCGGAGCTATGGTGCTGCCCCCTTCCTGCGGACCTTGTTGTGGCAGCAGTCCGGGGGTACCGCGAAATGGTTTCAAGGTAGTCTCTACGGCTAATCGCAACTTTTTAGGTCGGATGGGAAACACAACAGCCGGTATCTACCTGGCGTCCCCTTTAGTAGCTACAGCTGCCGCCCTGACAGGACGTCTGGTGAAACCGTTGGCGGGAGGGTGGCAAGTATGAACGAGCTAACCTTTACCGGGACGGCATTTAGCTTTGGGGACAATATCAACACCGATTATCTTATCTCTTCCCGGCGCAAACGGGACAGCATCAACCCCGAAGAGCTTAAAAGTTACATTATGGAAGATATCCGCCCTACCTTTTTTACCGAACTGGGTGGCGAAGCAGCTATCATTGTCGCAGGCAGCAACTTCGGTTGCGGCTCAGCTATGGAGGTGGCAGCCCAGATCCTGGTGGTGAATCATATTCAGGTAGTCCTGGCAAAATCCTTCGCTCGCAGTTTCTTTCGTAACTGTATCAATAACGGGGTGCTACCTCTCATCGCGGATACTGATGGTATCAAGGAAGGCGACGCTTTGCAGGTAGCTTTATCTTCTCGGGAAATTAAGCTAACCAACGTAAGCCGGAGAACAACGCAAAGCTACCCCCCTTTAGGGGGGACGGTGCAGGAGATTCTCGCCGCCGGGGGATTGGTAGCTTACATGCATCGTAGTGTTACTTAAAACTATTTCTATTTCAGTATATCAAGAGCAATAGCCGCAAAGAGAGCGACGCTGGGGGCTAAGCACCCCTCATCGACATCGAACTCCGCTGTATGGTGACCTCCCGACTCTTCTCCCTGGGTAGTGTGTAGCTTACCACCGTAACCCACGAAGGTCGCTAGGCCACCCTTTTGCTGTACCCGCTCCATCATATAGGTGTAGTCTTCCGAACCACCGCCATCGCTGGGGTTGTTATCAATATGGTGGAAGCAGCCCAACTCTGTAGCCACCCGGGAAACAATCTCCATGAAGGCGGGATCGCTGACACCACCCTGAGCTGCACCCATGGGGAGAATTTGCAAACCGCAATCGTGCATAGCGGCAGCGCTGGATAAAACACGGATAGCGTAGTCGTAAACATGCTGGTTTAAAGCGCTGGTTGCTCCCCGGGTCTCCAAAGCCAGATGGGCTTTGTCGGGGATAACATTGCGCCCCGTGCCTGCATTTAGCCGCCCCACATTGATCCGGGTAGCCCCCTCACTATGGCGAGGAATAGCCTGCAGGTTAAGCACAGCGGTGGCAGCTGCCAGCAAGGCATTCTTGCCACCATGAGGAGTGCCACCGGCATGAGCGGGAGCACCGGTAAAAATAGCATCCAGTTTAGTGGTAGCCAACATACCGTTACGCCCGGTGTGCAAATACCCCAAAGGAGCACCGCTGGAAACATGACCTGCCAGCATATAATCAACATCGTCTAAAATACCGGAAGCGACGATAGATTTCGCTCCCCGCACCCCTTCCTCGGCAGGTTGGAAAACCAGTTTCACCGTACCCTTAAGCTGGTCTTTATGCGACATAAGCAGCTCGGCAACCCCTAAGCCCACCGTGGCATGGCAATCGTGACCACAGGAATGCATGACATTGGGATTCACCGAGTTGAAACCTTCTCGCCCGGGACGAAAAGTGGCCGACTCCTGTACGTCAACAGCGTCGAAATCGAAGCGCATCCCCAACACCGGACCAGGTCCGCACTCTAAGATACCTACAACAGCGGTCAAGCCACCCTGCATGAGAGCTGCATACTCCGGCACAGCTCCCTGCTCTAAAGCTCGCTGGTAATGCTTTTCTAACTCCGAGGCACTGGGGAGACCCATTCTCTCCTCTGCCACCTGACACTCTTCACCTATAAGGACTTGGTAACCCAAAGCAGCGAGACGTTTAGCGAGAAGAGAGCCGGTGCGAAACTCTGTCCAGCCACTTTCCGGGTATTGATGAAAGTCGCGGCGGTAAGTTATTAGTTTATCCTGTAAAGCCTGGGCGGCAGCAACAAGATTAGGCATATACAATAACCTCCTGAGTAAAATTTATTGCTTGGGCAACACCAAAGGGATGCCTTGCCGGCACAAAGGGCACTCGTAAGGTTCCCAGCTCTGGATATCCAACTGCAACAAAGAGATGACCGGCATACCTGCTACGGACACCCGACCCATGGTGCGGTCGAAAAGGGTAGCCACCCCCACCAGCTCGGCATCACTTTGCATCACCAGATCAGCCACCTTTTGCAGAGAACCTCCTGTAGAGATAACATCCTCCACCAGGAGAACCCTATCCACTAAACTTAGCGAAAATCCTCTTTTCAAAGCCATGCCATGGTCTTCCTTTTCGGCGAACATAGCTTTCTTTCCTAGAATCCTCGCCAGCTCGTAAGCCGGAATAATTCCACCCAAAGCTGGTCCGATAATCACGGTAGGGTTTAGTTCGGCGGCTCGTATCTTTTGCGCCAGCTCTTCCATAAAACGCGCTGTCTCCTGAGGATAGATGGTAAGCTGACTACAGAGTAAAAACTTGTCGCTATGTTTTCCCGAAGTAAGTTGAAAATGACCAGTTCTTAAGACCTGTAGAGCAGAGAGACGACGGAGCATATCTTCAGGTGTCATACCAGCATTACCTCCTTAATTTGTTGTTGGATGGCCAACGCAGCCGCTAAAGGATCGGCAGCCTCGTATATGGGTCGGCCGACAACTAAATAATCGCTGCCTCCTTTAATGGCAACAGCGGGAGTAGTATAGCGGCTATGGTCATCGGCGTTATCAGCCTGGCGGATACCCGGAGTAACGGTGAAGAGCCTCCCGCCGCTGACCTCTTTAACCAGAGCAGCTTCCTGAGGAGAGCATACAATGCCGTCCAAACCTGCTTCCCAGGCCAAACGAGTCCGTTTTTCCACTACAAGGTGCGGCGCCAGAGCTATCCCCTCCGCTGCTAAATCTTCCGCGGCAAGGCTAGTCAAAACAGTCACGCCGAGGAGCAGAGGAGGAGGCACTCCCAGCTGCGCCGCCCGGCGCTCTGCGGCTTCCCGGGCTGCTTCTAACATCGCCCTTCCACCGCTGATATGAAAGTTAACCATACTAGCACCTATCTCCACCAACTGCACTATCGCTCGGGAGACGGTGTTAGGTATATCGTGGAGTTTCAAATCTAAGAAGAGCTTAGCCCCACTGGCGACAACCAGCTGCGCGGTCTGGCGGTTAGCAGCGTAAAACAGTTCCAAGCCAATTTTAAAATAGCTAACCGCCGGGGTCAATTGCTCGACCAGTTGGGCGGCAGTCTCATGGTTAGCCACATCCAAGGCGACAATGAGGCGCTCTTCAGGCTTCAGCTCCGGCATAAGCATCCCTGCCTTCCTACAAAACACATTGTGACGCTCTCCCGCTTACACATCGTTCAGAAGCGGGAGCTTCCTGCTCAAGACGTGCAACCACGCCAGTATCAACAGGCTATCCCCGGTCGTCCCCCGGTTTATGTCT
>WREE01000070.1 GCA_009779515.1 Symbiobacteriaceae bacterium | reverse complement strand
GGGACGTCACTTTCGGCACCTGGCGCGCACTTTGCATCAGCGGTTGCGGGTTACCGACCTTGGGTCGGAGTCGGAGAGGGTGCCTTTGGGCAGTAGCCCTGGGGAAGGCTTTTTCGCCAAACTTCGGGGATTTTTCCTAGGAAAGTGACGGCTATACTTCTAACCCAGGACACCTGGGCGGAGACTCTAGGTTGGCGGCAGGCAAATCCTGCAGGTAACTTTCCAAGATCACCTACTTGGAGAACAAACCTAAGGTGGTAAATGGTTACAAAGTTTGAATTGAGGGAGTTTTAAAAAATGAGCGAGCAAGTATTTCGCCGGGGTAAAGAGGTGCGCATCTCCTGGTTGGATCAGGACAATCCGGAGGTTGTCTATAGCCTTACTGCCAGTGTTTTAACCAAAGACATTAACTCCCTGTATGTAACCTCACCTAGAAATGCGCGGGAGTTACCCATTACCCGACACACCGAGATTGCCGTTTTTGTCGTCAACGATGCGAACGATGTGGAAGAGTACTCCACCATCTTTGAAGGGGTGGAGGATGAGCTCTCTCTCTTCCCTATGTGGGCGCTGCGCTACCCCTTAATGCGGGTCTCCGTTAAGCGGATTAACAAACGAGGGCATTTTCGTTTGGATCTGCGGGTACCTTTCTCCTTTTGTCGCATCAAGGAAGAGAAATGGATTCCTATAGATTACCCCTATCTGGGGGAGACGATCAACATCAGCGGAGGTGGTATGCGGGGAGTCGTCCCTTTCCGCTTAGACTCCGGCGAACAGCTGGAAGTTATGCTTTGCTTGGAGCCTTACCGCCTAATTTTACGCTCGGAAGTGGTTATGCAAAAGCCGGTGCGTATTCCAGGCAAATACTCCGATGAAGTTGCTTTACGCTTTATCTCCCATGTGGGGGAAGACCACGAGGAGTTTTTGGTGCGTTATGTGACCCGGGAGCAGATTAACCGCACAGCCTTGGTGTAAGCTAGCGCCACAACTCTGGGGGTTAACCCAGGGACTACAGGCGCAGAGACGCTGGCGAGTAGGGAAGTGGCTTCAGCTGTAGCCGCCTAATTCTTTGTTGTTTTAGATATGACAGCGCCTTAATAGCTGAAGGGGAGTGAGCCTATGCGGGTTATCGCCATGGTGGTGGCTACAGTTATGGCAGTCATTACCTTGGTTTTTCATATCATTTACGGGTCATCCCTGTGGTACATGGTAGGGCGGGTCTTGCTCACCTGGTGCGGTTTTGTAATTTTGGTTTATGTGGTAGATTACGGCTTTAAACTGGTTTTTGGCTACGAGGAGTCGCCTCGCATTCCTACGCCTATTCCGGGGCGTCGCCTGGATCTAACCAGCCGTCCCGACGACGATGAGTTTTTCCGGTAAGCAATTTCGCCACTACTTCCTAGCTGGGAGAGGGGTGGCGCGAATGGTGGTGAGTTCTCATGGCAGATAAAGCTTGGTCACAACTTTGGGGGGAGTATAAATCGCAAGGCTCCTTGACTGCGAAGGAGGAACTTATCGCCAACTATGCTTTCCTGGTACGTCATGTGGTGGCTCGCCTGATGATTGGTCTCCCGCCCCACGTGGAGGCTGAGGAAATGCTCAGTTATGCCACTTTAGGTTTACTGGAAGCTATGGAGCGTTACGATCCCGAACGGGGTATCCGCTTTGAAAGCTATGCCGTTTCTCGCATTAAAGGCGCTATCTTGGACGGATTGCGGGCAAACGATTGGGTGCCCCGAGTTACCCGCCAACGTATTAAAGAGATGGAGCGTGCTTATCTTACACTACAACAAACCTTGGGGCGTGAGCCCAGTGACGAAGAGATGAGTGAGGCTCTGGAGCTTTCCCTGGCAGATTTCCACAAGCTGCAATACAGTGCCAGTGCTACGGTGGTTTTCTCCCTGGATGAAGGGATAACCGTTAAAGAAGGCGAGATCCTCACCCGGGGGAGCATGGTCGAAGATCCTCACGCTCAGGTAGATGTTGAGCTGATGCAAGATGATGAAAAGCATATGTTGGCTCAAGGGATAGCCGCTCTTCCTGAACGGGAACGTATACTGGTTTCCCTATACTACTACGAAGGATTGACCCTCAAAGAAGTGGGTATGGCCTTAGGAGTTACCGAGTCTCGAGCCAGCCAAATGCACTCCAAAGCCATCCTGCGCTTGCGTGCTTTTTTGCAGGAGGCGCTAAATAAGTAAGGGTTAAAACCAAACATATAAATAGGTGGTGATGGATATGCGTCCCGTCGATTTTCATACTAACGTAGCTCGCTTAGCTGAAGCAGAACGGGCTCTGCGTCAGGGGGAACGCCCCGCAGTTCAGCAAACATTTGCCGCTGAAGTGGCCAAAACCATGGCTGAACGTGAACGTAAAGTGGAGCGTCGCGATGAGACCCATGCTGTTCAGTTCGAGCCTCGCCAGCGCCAACGTGGTCAGGAAAAAGAAAAAAAGGAAACCGATGATCCTAAACAAAAAGACCCTAAAAAGAGGAAGCGGCTGGATATAAGAATCTAGGTGGTGCTTAAGACGCCTATGCCGGAGATGTGGTTTAACGCCGGTGGTAGCTACTGGCTGCAGGTCATCATCCTGTTAGTTATGGCCATCCTTAGCGTGGTGGTCATGGTTTCTTTGTACTTTTGGCGCCAGAGCGAACGACTCAATACGACTACGCGGGAGACACTTATCTATAGACTTTCTCAGCTGGAAGCCAGGCTGCGCCAGCAAGAAGAGTTTAGCCGCACGGCTATAGAAGCTATCTACTCCCTGCAGGAGACCAGAGCAGAGCTTAAAGCTAGTCTGGAAGCGGAGCCTTTGCCGGTAAACCCCGCCCTGGCACCCTCTCCTCCCCCCCAACTCTCCCCCCAGGTAGCAGAAATACTCCAACGTAGCCAACGAGGGCAAAGTGTCTTGGACATCGCTCAGGAGATGGGGCTGGGGCAAGGAGAAGTGCAACTAATTATCGCTTTAGAAGGCAACATTCGGAGTGGTCGAAATAGATGAGGGGCGGGTAGCCCTCATCTAGCAGAGTAACCCCATCTAGCAGAATGAAGCGTATAAAACAAGGTTTCACTGGAGAGTTTTTGGCTTTGTGTCCAAAAACTCTTATTTTTTATAGGGAGGAAAATTCCCATGATAGTTATCAACCAGCAGCTTTTTTATGTAAATATAGGTTTACTCCATTGCGGAGCCAAGGCCTACGACCCGAAGGATAAGGCTATGGTTGCTCTGGTACACGCCATTCAGGAACTTGAGCTTCCTCCTCACCTTATCGCCTGGTTTGCCCAAGCTCGCACCGGGCAAGTGGAAGTCAATCCTTTCTGGCCGCGAGGATCTCAAGGGGTGGTAGCTTGCTTTTTCCTGACAGGAGATATTTTTCCTACTCAGTCATACCTAGATTTTATTGCTTCAACGGGGGTGCCGGATCCTATTGGTAACCAAGAATTCCGGCTATGGATTGCCCAACTGCCTAAAGTGCTAGGGGAGGTGGCTGAGCTACCTGGGGTACAGGCTCTTTGGGAGCAGTACCAAGCTATCCTTCAAACCAGGATGAGTTCTTGGGAAGATATGTTAGAGGAAGCTCATAAAAAAGCTGCCACCCTGAGCGGTGACAGCTTACCCAAGTTCAGCTTTGCTCCCAATCTTTTTGCTATCTACAGCGCCGATTATATTACCGGGGAAGAGAGCGTGCTTACCATAGCCGCCTCTCCGGATGCGGAAAGTATACTACACGAAGTTTTACATCCCTTACTTACTCCTTATAGGCAGCAGCTAGTGAGGTATGCCGAACTTCATGGTCTGACTGGCTTTGCCGATGAAGAAAAGATGCGCTACTACGGTTATTTGACAGATAACTCGCTAGGAGCGCAAGTGCGCGTGTTGGAAGAGTGTCTGGTGCGGGCTTTAGCGGTGGTTTTAGCCGGTAAAGGGGAGGAGCGTCTGCTGGCTCATGCTGCCTACGGCTGCAGTGCGGTTCCTCGGCTGGCAGCCCTGTTCACGGAGCTTCAGCCTACTCGTCAAAATTTCGGTGAGTTTTTAGCAAGAGCGCTGCCAGTGGAGAGTCCAGGATAAAGACCCAAAGGTTAGAGCTGCAACAAAGCTGCTGCTTTTTGGTCGAGGAGTACCTGGAAGTTAGTATGAAATTGCAAAGCGCTGGCAGGAAGGTCGACAGTCTGAGGCTCCTGCAAAGCCTGGCGGATAATCTCGGCTTTGTCACTACCCATGGCAAGGAGCATCACCTGGCGGGCTTGGCGCATGGCAGCGATCCCCATAGTTATGGCCAGGCGCGGTACCTCCTGAGACTCCTCGGCGAAGTGGCGAGCATTAGCCTCCCGAGTCTCCGGCAAGAGTTCGACCAAACAGCATATTTTATCCCAGGGTGTTCCCGGTTCACAAAAACCAATATGTCCGTTGGTACCTATCCCCAGGACGAGTAAATCTAAAGGTTGGTGCTGAGCCAGGAGCGTTGCGTACTCCTGAGTAGCCTCAGCAGGATCTTCTGCCCAGCCTCTAGGAATATAAATTCTTTCTTCATTGGCGTCGACAAAGTTATATAGATAGCGGTGCATGTAGGTGTTGAAACTTTGGGGATGATTGCGGGGCAACCCTACATATTCGTCCAAGTTAAAGAAGGATGCTTGGGCAAAAGAGAGAGCCTCGGTGTGGTGCAGGTGAATTAGTTGAGAGTATAGCCCTAAAGGGGTGCTGCCGGTAGGCAAACCTAGCTTCAGAGTAGGGTTGGAGCGCAAAGCGTCGGCGACCATGCCAGCGGCGCCGCGAGCCAAAGCGGTGTCGTTTTCATAAATGTGCAGATTCAATTCCAGATCTCCCTTTCTTGCATATCTCTTGGTAACATTAATAGAAAGCAGCCTTTTTCAGACTTGGGGTTTGCTTAGGGTAGCTGCCACTCTCTGGCTTGGTAAGGAAAATATTTAAAGTGAACTCCCTGGCGCTTGACATATTCCTTCTTTACATTATACAAAGCTTTCTCGCCTTCCTCCCTGGAGTAAAGAGCCAGGCAACAACCGCCAAATCCGGCGCCGAGTAGCACGCCACAGAGGATCATTAAGGCATGGGAGGAAGATAATCCGGTAGCTACAGGATGTCCCATTGCAGGGATACGACCCCTTCATGGCGAAAAGTGTCGGAGTAGGCTTTTACCAGAGAGTCATTTCTGCTAGCCATAGCACCCCAGATACCACGGCTAAGGGTAGTCGGCAGTACCCCTCCACCGTGGTAGTCGAGACGCTCCCCTTATACACATGTAAATATTCACCTACTATATCTGTTCACGTTTTATTTCTTAGCGCCAATCTTGAAAAACTGTAGCGTGTTTAGCTAACGTGTGCTAAAATGCTGATGAAACGGCATCATGGGGTGGAGGTTATCTATGAAGGATCTAATCAACACCAATACTGACCTGTGTACCGGTTGCAACCGTTGTGTGCGGGAATGCCCTATGGAGACAGCCAATATTACCTACCTGGATGAGAGAGCTAATATTAAGACACGTATCGAGGCTACTAAGTGTATAACCTGTGGCGTTTGCCTTGACGCTTGCAGGCACGACGCTCGAGACTATGAAGATGATACGGAGCGGTTCTTTGCCGATTTAGCGGCTGGGGTGCCTATTTCTCTGATAGTTGCTCCTGCCATCAGGACGAATATTCCTGCGTACAAGCGCCTTTTTAGCTATCTGAAGCAGCTGGGAGTGCGCTTTATTTACGATGTCTCCTTTGGTGCCGACATCTGTATCTGGGCTCATGTTAAGTATATAGCCCAGCATGGTTTTACCCCTTTTATTACCCAACCGTGCCCCAGCATCGTCAATTTTTGCCGTATATATCGCCACGATCTTTTACCCCGCCTTTCGCCAGTGCAGAGTCCCATGGCGTGTACTTCAATCTACATGAAGGAATACCAGGGGATTACTGATGCTATTGCTGCGCTCTCGCCATGTATAGCTAAAGCCGATGAGTTTAAGGATACCCATTTAGCCGACTATAATGTTACCTTTGCCCGCTTGCTGGCGCACTTAGAGCAAAACCATGTCATTATTCCTCTGGAAGAGACCGATTTCGATCACCAGGAGAGCGGGGTAGGAGTGCTTTTTCCCATGCCCGGCGGCTTAAAGGAAAATATCGAATTCTTCATGGGGCGGAAAATACACGTTACCAAAGCAGAAGGCTACGATGTCTACCACAAGCTGGTAGAATATGCGGAAACTCCCCCGGAGCTCTTACCGGATATTTACGACGTTCTAAATTGTAGTGGTGGATGCAACTTGGGCTCTGCTCACGTCCAGCAAGGTGGCATCTTCGCTATTAATAAACAAATGAACCAGGTGCGTTTGAAGGTCACCGAGGAAAGCCAGCGGGATCATTATGCTCAGATCTACCAAGCTTACGACAATTTGTTTAATCTAAACCATTTTCTTAGAGAATATACCCCAGTTAGCGTAGATTTTCCTGCTATTACCGACGCCGATGTGGCTGCGGCTATGGTGAAGTTAGGTAAGACAGATTACGACTCCCAGCATGTAGATTGCGGGGCTTGCGGCAGCGCAACTTGCCTGGATATGGCGCGTAAGATTGCCATCGGTGTTAATATTGCCGAAAACTGTATTGTCAAATCTAAAGAAGATGCCAAGGCTGAGCACCAGGAGTTTCTCATGGCTCACCAGCAGCTTTTGGAAATGGAAAAAGTGTTGGAAGCCGATTTGCGTATGCGTGCCCTCATTGATGCCACCCCTCTCGGTATCCATATTTGGGACAGCAGTTTGCAAATCATCGACTGTAACCAAGCTTCCCTGGATCTTTTTAACCTGACTAATAAACGAACTTATATAGAAAGATTTTCGCAGTTTTCCCCGAAGTACCAACCTGACGGGAGCCTCTCTATGGAAGCTGCTTACCGCCATATTCGTCAAGCTTTTGCCGAGGGGTATACCAGAACCGAATGGACTCACTGCACACTGGCAGGGGAGCTTATCCCCAGCGAAATGACCATGGTGCGGATGAAGGCGGGGGAGACCTACCTGGTGGCAAGCTTTATTCGAGACCTGCGGGAACAAAGGAAGATGATGCGGCAGATTGAAGCTGCTCAAGCTACCACCTCCGCCATGTTTGAATCCAGTCCTTATGTCGATTTTTTAATCGATAGCACCTTTAAACTGGTAGATTGCAACCCGGCAGCCACCAAGCTCATGGGGTTTGCCAACAAGGAAGAGCTGCTGGAAGGCTTTGTGGAAAGAATGGCTGCCAGCATCCCGGAATTTCAACCTGATGGCAGGCCTTCCATTCCTTTGACGGAGAGGCTTCGCATTGCTGCCGTAGACGGCAATGTCAAGTTTGAAACAGAGTTGGTTATCGCCGACTTTAAGCGCTACTTGGAAGTAGAAATGAAGCGCATTAAATACGAAGACTCTTTTGCTATTGTGGGCTATGTTTATGATCTTACCGAGATGCGTGAACGGGAGCAGGAGCTTAAACGCGCCCACGAAGTAAACGAACTGCAGCTGACTAAACTCAACTTAATGGTTAAGGCTTCTAAATTCGGGCTCTGGGATATGGAAGTTAACCTGGACAACCCCTTAGCACCCGACAACGTCTATATCTTGTCCCCGGAATACCGGCAAATGCTGGGCTTTCGGGACGAAAACGATTTTCCGAATCTCCTTGCCAGCTGGAGCAACCGCTTGCATCCCGACGATCACGCCAGAACCTTGGCGGCGTTTCACGCCCACTTGATGGATGTCACCGGTAAAACCCCCTACGATATCGAGTTTCGCCTCAGGCGTAAAGATGGTGAGTACGCCTATTATCATGCTTCAGGAGAAACTATTCGGGATAAGAATGGCAATCCTATCCGCGTTGCCGGAGCTTTGGTCGATATCACTGCTACCAAGAACATTATTTTGGACACCGAAAAGCAACGGATTGCGGCGGAAGCTGCCAACAAAGCTAAGAGTTCCTTTCTAAGCACCATGAGCCATGAGATACGCACCCCCATGAATGCCATTATCGGCATGACCTCTATTGCGGAATCTACGGACGATATCCTGCGCAAAGACTACGCTATCGGCAAAATAAAAGATGCTTCGAAACACCTTCTGGGAGTTATCAACGATGTTTTAGATATGTCGAAAATCGAAGCCGAAAAGTTTGAGCTGGTGCCCATAAGCTTCAGCTTCGAAAAAATGCTGCAAAAGGCTGTCGATGTCAATGCTTTCCGTATCGATGAAAAAAGACAGCGTATTTATATCCATATCGACCGGGAGATCCCCCCCTACCTCGTCGGAGATGATCAGCGTCTCTCTCAGGTTATTACTAACCTACTCTCTAATGCCGTGAAGTTTACCCCCGATAAGGGGATTATCCATCTTGATTCCCATTTGCTGGGGATGGAAAATGGTATGTACCGGGTACAAATAAGTATCAGCGATAACGGTATAGGTATTTCGGAGGAGCAGCAATCCCGCCTCTTTCAATCTTATGAGCAAGCCGAATCTGATACTAACCGCCGCTTCGGAGGCACCGGTTTAGGGTTAGCCATCTCCAAGCGGATTGTGGAGCTTATGGATGGTACCATTTGGGTCGAGTCGAAACTGGGTGAAGGTTCCCGGTTTGCTTTTACCGCCTTGCTGCAAAGAGATGAAAGCCAGCGGCAACGGATTATCGACGACGATGTTAGCTGGAAAAATATGCGCATCTTTGTGGTGAATGATGAGCCGGAGATACTCGGGTTTTTCTCTGTTTTGGCAGCTTCCTGGGGAATTGTCTGCACTACCGCTGCCAGTGGCGAAGAAGCTCAGCAAAAGCTGGACAAAGATAATAACTATAATATCTTTTTTATCGATTGGCGGTTGCCGGAAATGAATGGTAGCGAGTTTGTGCATTACCTGCAGCAAACCCACCAGGAACATCCCACGGTGGTCATCGTCTTTTCTTCTCTGGACTGGGCAACCATTGAGGACGAAGCTAAAGATAGCCCTATTTATCGTTTCCTGCCTAAACCCCTTTTCCCCTCGGTAATTGTCGATACGATAAATGAGTATATTGGGATAAAAATCCAACCAGGCTCAACAGCGCAGCACGACTTTGTCGACGATTTCTCCGAATTTACCATTCTCTTAGCCGAAGATGTGGAAATTAATCGAGAGATTCTGCTCACTCTGCTGGAACCTACGGGACTACAGGTGGAATGCGCGGAAAACGGTCGCCTGGCGGTGGAGATGTTTGCCGCTAATCCTCAAAAGTACCAAATGATCTTCATGGATATCCTCATGCCGGAGATGGATGGTTTGGAAGCCACTAAGCAAATTCGCGCTTTGGAACTCCCCCGCGCCACTACCATACCCATTATCGCCATGACGGCCAATGTCTTCCGGGAAGATGTGGAAAGCTGCCTGGCGGCGGGGATGAACGGTCATGTGGGCAAACCTCTTAACTTGGATGATATCTTAGAGCAGCTTAGAATGTATTTGCGCTAGAGTAGAAGCCCATGAACTGCATTCGCCCATGGCATTATAGATGTGGGCTTCTACTCCGCCACGGGAACCGTGGCTCTGGAACGTAGTTTCAGTAAGCGCAGGCAGGCTTTGCCTGCCGTAGTGACCGGGGGTTTGGGGGCGGGTAGCCCCCATCTAGCAGAGTAGGTGGTAAGAGGTTTACCAGAAAGTTAGAAAGTTATGCAACGGGAGGCTGTTATTTAGCGTGAGAGGTATCCCTCAAGGTTATGGGCGACGTTTAGCTTACCTCATAATAGGTTTGGTTATTTTTAGTTTCGGCATTGTGCTTACTTTACAGGCACATATTGGTTACAGCCCCTGGGATATTCTGCATTCCGGTATCAGCCTCACCAGCGGCATCAGTATCGGTTTGGTTTCCACTATCGTCGGGGTTCTTATTGGTAGTGTGGTTTGGTTTTCCGGCGAAGAGTTTGGCATTGGCTCTATCTTAAATATGGTTATGGTTGGTCTGCTCATGGATCTCTTCTTAGCGACCAACTTAATTCCT
>WREE01000069.1 GCA_009779515.1 Symbiobacteriaceae bacterium | reverse complement strand
GAGGAAGAGCTTAGCCTGAGCCATAACCTCATTAAAGGCTACTACCGGGAAAGGGAAGAGGGAGATAGGGCGAATCATGCCCACATTGTGTCCTTCTCCTCGCATTTGTTCAATAGCAGTGCGGACAATACGTGCCGTGGTGCCATAAGCTACAAAGAAAGCTTCCGCTTCCGGGTATAAGGTTTCATAGCGGACTTCCTTCTGCATTTCTGTAAATTTCTTTTGCAACTCGATATTATGAATTTCACAGGTAACGGCTTCAATAAAGAGGGAGTTAACGATATTCGGGGGGCGTTGCCCTTTCGTACCTACTGTCTTCCAAGGTTTTTCAGGTAGTTCTGTTACTGCTTCGGGAATGACCACCGGTTCCATAATTTGTCCCAGCATACCATCGCCTAAGATAAAAACTGGGTTACGGTAGTAGTCGGCTAAGTCGAAAGCTACTCTGGTGAGATCGACCATTTCTTGGACAGTGGCAGGCGCTAGAGTGATTATTTTATAGTCTCCATGACCGCCTCCCTTAACCGCTTGGAAGTAGTCGCTCTGGGCAGGTTGAATGGAACCTAAACCTGGCCCCCCCCGCACCATGTTCACGACAACACAGGGAAGCTCCGAACCGACCATGTAGGATATACCCTCTTGCTTTAAGCTGATACCCGGGGAAGAGGAAGAAGTCATGACCCGCACACCGGCGCTAGCGGCACCATACACCATGTTGATGGCTGCTACTTCGCTCTCCGCTTGGACAAAGACCCCTCCTACCTGCTTTAAGCGTCGGGACATATACTCAGGAAGCTCATTTTGCGGTGTGATAGGATAGCCGAAGAAGTAGTGGCAACCAGCAGCAATAGCGGCTTCTCCTACTGCTTCGTTACCTTTCATGAGAATTTTGTCTGGCACGTTACTATCCCTCCTTTATCTTTCCACCGTAATAATGCAATCGGGACACATGCGCGCACAAAGAGCACACCCAATGCACTGAGTGGGGTCTACAACTGTGGAGTAGAAGAACCCCTTACCGTTGGCTTGCTTGCTCATCTCCATAATTTTGCGGGGACAAGCAGTGGTACAAAGAGCGCACCCTTTGCACCGTTCGATATCAATGGTAACCTGACCCATAACCTTACCTACCTTTCAAAATGGTTGTTGGGTTATCTAGCGTTCCCAGGGAGGGAGAACCTGGCGGGTTAAGGGGATAATTTCCCCTTCTAAAAAGGGAGATACTTCAGCAAGGAGACGCTTATCTACAGCAGTGAAGGCAATAGGTAGCTTTGTCAACCTGGCTACTTCCTGGGTAATTTTATGCCCTTTGAGAATAACTTCGGCGGTGGTTTCTGCGCCTAGGTTGGTGTTGCTGACTAGTCCAGTAACGGTAAGACGAGAGCGGATTTGTATTCGCTCCATCAACTCGGCAATCTCAGTGGGGTTCTGAGCAAAAGGACGACAGGTGTTAATGACCATGAGCATTTCGTAGTGAGGTGCCACAAAATAGCTGTGGTACTGGGCTAAAGCGGTCGCTCCTGCATCGTCACCACCCACATCTAAAATAAGTTTGATGTTTTCATTTTGCAGAACTCCGTAGACCTCTGGCGGTAAAGCAGGTAAATCGGCTTGAGCCATGACCCCCGTAGGCATAATCACCCGCACATTGTTTTGGACTAGGCGAAGGTGAAACTCTCGAGTGCGAAAGTAGGGTTTAACTATGTCCAAATCGGCAATAGCTACTTGAGAGTAATGAGGAGCGATCATTTGCACCGTGTTCAAGGCCAGCTCAGTTTTACCGCTACCGTAAGCCCCTACAAACACGGTGATACGTTTCTCAAGCATATTCTTGCACCACCTGCAAACCTTTTAACACCCGTAGCACTCCTTCCGCCAAAGCCAGAAGTTCATCTTCTCCAGGGTATACCTTAATAGGCGCCAGAAAGGAAATCCGGTGGCTAATTTGCTGGACAAAATAGTCGTCGTAGGCTAACCCTCCCGTGAGTATAATGGCGTCGATGTTGCCTTGCAACACCACAGCACACGCCCCAACTTCCTTGGCGGTCTGGTAAGCCATAGCATCGTAGACAAACTTGGCTTCCTGGTCACCAGCGGTAATTCGTGCCTGGACTTCCCTACCGCTGTTGGTACCCAGATAAGCCGCCATGCCTCCCTGGCCGACCAAGCGCCGTCCCCAATCTTCTTCCCCTCGACCACTGGCAAGGACTAAGCGCATCAGATCACCGGAGGCTAAGCCCCCGGCACGTTCGGGAGAGAAGGGACCTTCGCCGTTTAGGCCGTTGTTGACGTCGACAACTCGCCCTAAGCGGTGAGCTCCCACCGTGATACCTCCTCCCAGGTGAGCGATGATGAGGTTGAGTTCCTCATATTCCTTACCCAGATCTTGGGCATAACGGTGGGCTACAGCTTTTTGGTTTAAAGCATGAAAAATACTGTGGCGAGGAAGCTCCGGTAAACCGGAGTAGCGAGCTATATCATCCAGCTCGTCTACCACCACCGGGTCGACAATAAAAGCCGGAATATTTACTTTATCTGCCAACTCTTTGGCTAACAAGCCACCCAAGCTGGAAGCGTGTTCTCCTTGCACCCCTATGCGCAAATCTTGGCACATAGCTTCGTTGACTAAGTAGACTCCCCCGGGGATAGGTTTGAGCAAACCACCACGGCCGACAATGGCATCCAGGGAAGAGAGCTCCACAGCAGCCTCGGACAGCCCTTGGAGGACAGAGGCCATACGGAAAGCAAACTGGTCTATGATATGGGGGTAGGGCGCTAATTCAGCGGTATCATAGCGTAGTGTTTGCTCAAAAATGAGCTCATTATCGTGAAAAAGACCAATTTTAGTCGAGGTTGAGCCGGGGTTTATCGCCAATATACGCTTTTCTGACAAGGTAATCACCCTATATTAAGATTTAAGCTATAAAAGTACGTTTGACTTTGGCAATTTGGGCTATACGGGTCTCCGCTAGGCGATCTGCAGCTTGATAGGTGGGAATCCCTTCGTTTTTGGCAATAGCCAAGACATGGGAGACATTATCGTAAATGCGCATAACCTTAGCGGTAGAAAGTTCGCTGTTGTATCCAGCAGGTTCCATTTCTGCCGCTACGTTAATGACCCCACCGGCGTTGATAACATAATCCGGAGCATAAATAATACCTAGCTCCCGTAACTTATCACCGTGACTATTCTCCTTAAGCTGGTTATTAGCGGCGCCTGCCACAATTTTACACTTAAGAACCGGTATGGTGTCATCGTTGATCACAGCACCTAGAGCGTTGGGAGAGAAGATATCGCAAGCTACCCCGTAAATAGCCTCAGGGCTCACCGCCGTGGCGCCAAACTCCTCCACTACTTTCCTCACCAGCTCTGGATAAATGTCGGTGACCACGAGCTTAGCGCCTGCTTGATGTAAATGCTGGCAGAGATAAAAGCCCACATGCCCTAAACCTTGCACCGCTATAGTTCGTCCGGAAATATCTTGGCTCCCCCACAGCTCATGGGCACAAGCCAGAATACCACGGTAAACACCTAAAGCGGTAAAGGGTGAGGGGTCACCGCTACCACCGGAAGCTACCGGTATGCCACAGGCGAAATCTGTTTCAAGGCGCACTTGCTCAATATCGGCGGTAGTTATACCCACATCTTCGGCAGTATAATAGCGTCCACCTAGGGTTTGCACATAACGACCAAAGGAGCGAAGCAAGGCTTCGTTTTTATCCTTGCGGGAGTCGCCGATAATCACCGACTTGCCGCCACCCAGCTGTAAACCGGCGACGGCATTTTTGTAGGTCATACCTTTAGACAGGCGCAGGGCATCCAAAATAGCCTCATCTTCGCTGTTGTACTGCCACATACGTAACCCACCTAAGGCAGGTCCGATGACGGTGTTGTGGATAGCAATAATCCCTCGCAAACCACTGGCTTCGTCGTGACAAAGAACCAGCTGCTCATGACCATGCTGTTCCATGTACTGGAATATGTTCATCCCCATCTCTCCTTACGCAATATATTTGGATGGTTATATTTTCGCCAGATAGGAAGCCAAAGCGATAGAATTACACTTAGCTTCCGGAGAATCGGCACGGGATACCAAGACAATGGGAGCTTTGGCACCCACAATAATGCCCGATACTTTAATATCGGCATAGCGCACCAGAGCTTTGTAGAAGACGTTACCTACTTCGATATAAGGCATGAGTAGAATATCGGCATGCCCGGCTACCGGGTCGGTAATCCCTTTGTGGCGAGCGGCTTCTTCGTCTAAGGCACCATCAAAAGCTAAAGGACCGCTGACCATGACCCCTTCGCCAAATTCACCGGCTTGCCAACGCTCCTGCAGCGCGGCAGCATCTACCGTAGCCGGCATTTTGGGATTAACTTGCTCCAGAGCAGTAACAGGAACCGCTTTAGGCAGTTCAATCCCTAACCCTTTAGCGACATCAAAGCAGTTTTTTAGCATATCCACCTTTTGCTCTAAGGTAGGAGCGATCACCATGCCACCGTCGCTCATGAGGAGAAGACGACCTAACTGGGGTATCTCCATCACAGCTACGTGGCAGAGGAGCCTGCCAGTGCGTAGCCCTATTTCGGCATCCAAGACCTGACGTAGTAGTGTTGCTGTGTCCACAATACCTTTCATGAGCATATGGGCGGCTCCAGAAGATACCAAGCGCACGGCTTCCCTAGCGGCGGCTGGTAACTCTACCATGTCGATAAGCTCCATAGCACTGATATCTAACTGATGCTCGGCGGCTAGCTCTTTAGTTTTAGCAGCGTCTCCCACTAGGGTGACATCCACCAGGTTGCGCTCAGCAGCATCGCAGACCGCTTGCAGCACTTCTAAATCGTGAGCTGCCGCTACTGCCATTCGTCGTTTGGGGAGAGATGAAGTGGCTTGGTACAGTTCGGCAAAAGAACGAATCATGGAACAACCTCCTTAATACTCGTTTATTACTTCCCACCCCTGGAGTACTCGCCAGGCTCCTTCTACCAGAGCTCGGAGCTCCTCTTCACCAGGGTAAGGGAAGATAGGAGCCAGCCAGGCCAGATATTGTTCCAGGGTGCTTCGCAGGCGCTGGCTATAGGCCATGCCACCAGTAAGCAGAATGGCTGAGCATTGTCCCTTAAGAGTAACAGCCATAGCCCCAATTTCCTTGGCTATTTGGTAATACATAGCTTCTAAAACGGCATCAGCCTGGGCTTCACCGTCAGCAGCTCGTTGCTCTACTTTGCGGAGATCATTCTCTCCCAGGTGAGCGCTAAGCCCTCCTCCACCGGCTACCCGGCGTAGCATATCTTTCTCGTTGTACTTACCGCTATAGCAGAGGCGAACAAGATCATACACCGGAAGGGTGCCTGCTCGTTCCGGAGAGAGAGGACCCCCTTGGTTGGCATTATTAGCGTCGATCATCTTCCCTTGCCTAATCGGGACTATGGAAATACCACCTCCTAAATGTGCCACTACTACATTTAAATCATCCAGGGTAACTCCCATAACGGCTGCATGGCGGTGTGCTATAGCACGAGTGTTCAGAGCATGAACCATGCTTTGTCGGGGGAGTTCCGGTAAACCAGACAACCTGGCTTCCGGGCAAAACTCATCTACCGATACCGGGTCGATAATTAAGGCAGGTAAGTTATGGGGAGCGGCCAGAGCGGCGACAATTTGCCCTCCCAAGTTGGAGGCATGGACGCCATATTTGCCGGAAACCAGGTCTTGGAGCATAGCTTCGCTTACCCGATAAGCTCCACTGTGTAAAGGCTTGAGTAAGCCGCCACGCCCTACCAGAGCAGCCAGTTGCGAAGTAGGCACCTTTTGGCGGGAGAGAAACTCCTCCACTACTCCTATGCGGAAATGCAGTTGCTCCTGATAATGGTTGAAGTTAACCAGCTCTTCGCTGCTGTGACTCAAAGTTTCCTCGCAGCACAGCTCTCCACCCTCTGCTAGAGCAACTTTCGTGGAGGTGGAGCCAGGGTTAACAGCCAGGATGAGCTGTGGGGCTCCCCGGCTTTCTTTTTCGCTCATATTGTCCCCCGCAATCTTACTGATATGTCTATAGTCTATAAATTATCCTTCGCTATTTATCGCCAGTAATCCTGCCGGAGCTGGTTCACCCCACCAAGGCGGTGAAAAAAATACAGAGCCAGATACAGCATGGCTCTGTGGAAGTATAGATAACCCTATGTTCTTCTTTAGGTAAAAGCAAGAGAGTGTCCCCCGCTTGCATCTTAACGGTTTTGCCGCTGGGATACTCCAAGGTAGCTTCCCCCTGAAGCAAAATAACATACTCTGTGTCCGGTTGATTATACCAATCCGATACCTGACCGGTGCTAACTATTCTTTCAATGCGTACATTTTTCCCTAGCATTAGGGTAGTTACCAGCTCTTGAGCCAGAGGAAGCTCGGGCAGCTCGAAAATATTATGCATATAGAATACCACCTTTGCTCTTTTTACTTTTCTGGGCTAGCTCGAGAAGGCTTTAGGCCTACTTGTGTAGAATATCCCAAAGTATCATCATAGGAGACTGTTAAATCTACAAAAGGAGCGGTTTATTATGTCTTTTATCAACAGATTAGGCGGCATAGCCCGCAGTATTGGCGACAAAGCCTCCGATGCTTTGGAAGTAACCAAGCTAAACGGTAAAATTAGCAACGAAAAAGCTGCCGTGGCAGAGGATCTTAAACAGATTGGCGAGTTTTATTACAAACTGTACCAAACCGGAGAGCTGGTGGAACCTAAATTAGCAGAGTTATATGCCTCTATAGACGAGCATAACAAAGCTATCGACGAGGCTTTACTGGAAATAGCTCGCTTGCAGTCAGAAAGCACCGGACAAATGGCTCAGACTGCTGCGGCTAATGCCGCTGCTGTCGCAGCCGGTGACATCCCCTGCCCCTCCTGCGGTAAACCTAACCCTGTGGGCACTAAATTTTGCGCGGAGTGCGGCACTAAAATGGAGCTTCCCGAAACCCAAGCCTGCCCCAGTTGTGGTGTCCAAGTAGCCGTCGGAGCAAAGTTTTGTGGCGAGTGCGGGCATCGCTTCCCTTAGGGTGGGATAGTACACACATCCGCTTTTGGGCGACTTGTGCGTCAAAAAGCAAATTTAATGGCAAGAACATAACTTAATTCGCCGAAGAGCGTACTCTTAAGGCGAGAGACTGAAGACTTTGTCTTCAGCCGCAGGCTGCACCATAGGGTGTAGCCTTTTTTTGTCACGAAAAGCGTTTTGGAGGCACTAAAAACTTTTAGTGCCTAGATAACGTTATCTAAGGCGATTTTATACTCTCTACCCAGTTTTGATTTACAATATGCCTCGCCAGCTGAACAAACCATGCGGCATAAAATATAAATAGGGGGTATATAACATGATGTTCTTTAAGAAAGTGTCGAAGTTTCTTTTCACTCCATCGCGCTTGTTGACACCTACCTACTCTTTTGGTTATGAGTGTTGCTTGGTGGAGGATGTTGCCCAAAATTCCTATTGGCGTATGCTTCAGACCTATAACCAGACCAAAGAAGTCCGCAAATTATTATCGTTGGAGTAGAAGCCCATAAACTGCGTTCACCCATGGCATGATAGAAACGGGCTTCTACTCCGCTACGGGAACTTTGGTGCAGGAGCGTAGCTCCTGTAACATAAAAGGCATAATAAGAGCCCTAATTGCATGACCAAAGGTAAGTACGAAGGATCGAATTATTTACCAGAATTAAACCCCAGTTTGAACTGGGAGCATAAGGAGGAAAGTGAAAATGAACCGCACATTTATTGTATTCGCGCTAGTATTATCCGTGTTATTGTTATCTTCATGTGAAAGCACTCCCAGCATTATGGGTGGTACGATACCTCCGAATAGTCAGCAGCCATCTGCAACTAGTCCCGGTACCACCGTGCAAACAGCGATTACACAGCCAGCCACAACATCAGGGCCTTCATTTACCATCTCAGATGATTTATGCTTAATCTACGGCTACATTTATAAGGGAGATCGGTTCTTTCTTGTGGAAAACACCTCTGATAAACCGATTCTTGAATATGTTTTGGAATACATCGTCTTAGACCGAAACGGGCTCCCTCTTGGTGATTCCTCCAGAGCTAAATCTTCTGATGCCAATCTCATGCCAGGTGAGAAGAAAATGGGGAAGTGGTACGGAAGCTCTGGAAGTTATGCAGTGGCAACTGTAGCCGAAATAAGTTTTATTAATGGCGACACTTGGAAGGCCAAGAATACTGATCAGTGGGTAAAACAAGTAAAATCATCGTTTAGTTTAAATGAATATAACAAACAGATTGAGGGTCTGGCGGAACCAGCACTAAAGGCTGAAACTGCGTCACCATTGCATGGTCGCTACGGCAAGGTAAATCGCAACCAGTTCAGCAACTCCGACGACTTAACGCTTAGTTTGACAAATAATGGTGATAAAGTAATCACTAGGTCTTCTTTTATGGTTTTGCAATATGACCGTAATGGTTTTCCCGTTTCAACATCGCCCTATGACCATTATGTTCTCAATGACAAACGTACTGGTGGGTCTGTTAGCATCGCTCCAGGTGCAACCGTCGATGTATCTGATAGCCTTTTCTTCGAAGCAGGATGCGAATATTTCAAGGTAGTCGTTCGCTCGCTTGAGTTTTCAGATGGCAGCTATTGGGACAATCCTTATCTCTATGAATGGATTATCTTTAATACACCAAAGTACATTTCGAGTGACTAGTGACCACACTAAAGGCAAGCAGTTTGTAGGGGTCACGACACTAGGCTTCTACTCCGCCACGGGAACCAGGGTGCAAAAACGGAGCTCTTGTAAGCTTCCTACTTTATGGCAACTTTAGCTTTAACAGTTGCTCAGCCAGAGCGTTGTTCTTTAAGCCACTATCCTGGGAGTTTAAATAGCGTTGCAACTCCCCTTTGGCAGCTCCGGCGGCGGCTGCTCCTTTAGCAAAATCGGCAACTCGTTGGCGAAAGCCACAAACACAAGCGTAAATGCGCTTTTCCCCTTCACCGCGTATCTCCATACTCTTGTGGCAGTTGGGGCAACGTGCCTGACTCTGCTGACTGGTAGCTTTGCGGTAGCCGCAGGTACGATCGGGGCAAACCAGCATCTTTCCTCGTTTGCCTTGCACATCCAGGAGAAACTTGCCACATTCCGGGCATTTCTCTCGAGTTAGGTTGTTGTGTATATATTTAACACTGCTTTCGCTCACTTCTTTAACCAGACGTGTAGCAAAGCTCTTCATACTTGCAATAAATTCTTGAGCATTTACCTGATTTTTACTTATTAAGGTTAGCTGCTGCTCCCAGCGAGCGGTTAGCTCTGCCGATTTAAGCTCAGGAGGCACCATAGCGATAAGCTGCACCCCCTTAGAAGTGGGGACAATTTCTTTACCCCGGCGTTCCATATAAAAAGAGGCAAAGAGGCGTTCGATGATATCGGCTCGGGTAGCTGGAGTGCCCAAACCACTGGTTTGTTGTAGCACTTCTTTAAGAGTGCGATCTTGCAAACGTTGTTCGGGGTGTTCCATAGCTGTTAGTAGGGTGGCTTCGGTATACCTACCAGGAGGCTTCGTCTGACCGCTTACGGTGTTACAGCTTTTAACTCTAACTCTCTCTCCCTGCTTGAACTGAGGTAGCTGCTGGCTTGCATCGTCGTCAGTCTTGTCGCCACCTTCTTCGTTAATAGCACTACCATCATATACAGCCGTCCAACCGGCGTTACGCACTATACGCCCGGTAACATGAAACTGTTCCTTGCCGACGGTTACTACAGCTTTGGTTTCCTCATACTCATAACCAGGAGAGAGAACAGCCAGAAAGCGGCGAGCTACCAAGTCGAATATATTACGTTCCTGAGGTGACAGTTTGTTCAAGTTTACCGGTTCCTCGGTAGGTATGATGGCGTGATGATCGCTCACCCGACTGTTATCTACCAGGTAGCGAGTAGAGAGAGCATTCTGTCTCCCCAGAGCCTGTGCCAAAGCGCGGTAAGGACCAACCGCTATGCCTTGGAGCCGCTCCGGCAAGGTGGGT
>WREE01000068.1 GCA_009779515.1 Symbiobacteriaceae bacterium | reverse complement strand
CGCTGGTTATAACTATAATTGGCAGGGGGCTGCACCCGACATGCCCGTAGATTTTTCCACCCCCACCAGCTATTGTGGCATGATTACCTTCATCGAGAAGCGACGGGAATATCCTTTTGAAGATACCATTCAGAAGCTCACCGGCAATGCCGCTTTAGCTTTAGGGGTAACTGACCGCGGTTTTATTAGGGAGGGTATGTATGCGGATATTCTAGTTCTGGATGAAGCTAATTTGCGTAGTAACGAAGACTTCCTGGAGCCGCAACATATGCCAGATGGTATAGATTATGTCATCGTCAATGGCAGAGTTGCCCTGGAAAAAGGGGTCTTCAAGCATCCCCGTTCGGGTATACTCGCCCATGGGTTATCCAGCGGGCGAAGATAAATAAAAACACCCGCACTCCCCCAAGGGGTGCGGGTTATATGTTGTGTCATTTATTTTAGCTACTTTATAGTTTTATACCGCCTGAGCTTTTGATCATCTTCATACGGGTAAACTCTTCCCGTTCTCGTTCCTCCAAAATATTGCTAACCCACTTGAGCGTTTCATGATACTCAGGGATAATAACATTCTTTAAGGCATTGGCTCTCTTATGCGTTTTACGTATCTCCTCGGTTAAGCGGTAGACACTGTTTTCCACCTGAGCCAGCATAACTGTAAGCCTTTTAACTTGCTGAAAGGTGCGGTAAGCATCATCGACAAAAAGGTTGCTGCGGCTGAAACCGTAAGGTAAATCCGGGGTAGCTTTTTCCGCCAGATGAACTTGGGGAAGTTCAACCCCCATGACACTGCGGTAGGTAATGGTTAAACCTTCTTCCAGAGGGACTGCCTCAGCAAGATCATCCACGAAGCCTAAGGTGAGATTCGCTCGCTGTAAAGCTATATAAGCCGCATTAAAACTACTACTTAGCTCCGAGCGCAAATGCTTGACGCCATCTAACTGTAGCATAAGCTCGTTAATCAGAATAGTACGTTTGCGGTCGAGGAGTTCGTAACCCATATTCGCCATGACCAGAGAGCGTTTGAGGGCGATTAAATTACCTTTAGTCGGGGTTAAGCGTAGCATGTTGTGTAGCTCCTTGGGGTGTTAAGGTAACTTCAAGAGGGTGGTGGTATCAGGGAGATAGTACTCTTCCAGCAAGTGACTATCCACACGGTCTAACTCTTCTTTGGGTAATAAGGATATAAGCTGCCAACCTAAGTTGAGGGTTTGGATAATATCGCGGTTTTCCTGGAAGTCTTGCCCTAAAAAGAGACGCTCAAAGGCTCTGCCAAAGGTTATATACAACTGCTCCCGCTCCGCCAACTCTTCTTCCCCGATAACTGAAGCTAAGGCGCGAATCTCCTGCACCTTAGCATAGCTGGCAAAAAGTTGGTTGGCTAAAGGCGCATGGTCGATACGAGTGTAGCCTTCACCAATGCCATCTTTCATCAGACGAGACAAAGAATCTAAAACCGCTAACGGGGGATAGATACCGGTGGAATCCAAATAGCGATCTAAGACAATTTGCCCTTCGGTGATATAGCCGGTTAGGTCGGGGATGGGATGGGTTATGTCATCGTTGGGCATGGTGAGAATAGGGAGCTGAGTGATGGAACCGTTTTTGCCTTTAATGATCCCAGCACGCTCGTAAAGGGAAGCGAGGTCGGAATAGAGATAGCCGGGAAATCCTTTTCTGCCGGGAATTTCCCCTTTTGATGAGCTAAACTCACGCAGAGCCTCGCAGTAAGAGGTGAGATCGGTCATGATGACTAAAATGTGCATCTCCAACTCGTAGGCTAAGTATTCGGCTACGGTGAGAGCAGCGCGAGGGGTGAGAATACGCTCGATGATGGGATCGTTAGAGAGGTTTAGGAACATCACCGTGCGCTGGATAACACCCGTGGCTTCAAAGGCGCGCTGAAAATAATCGGCGACATCGTTTTTAACCCCCATGGCGGCAAAGACAATGCCAAAAGGAGCAGAAGGCTCTTCCTGTCCGGCGCTAGGATTTACCAGACGTGCCTGGCGCACAATTTGCGCGGCAATACGGTTATGTTGCAAACCGGCACCGGAAAAGATAGGTAGTTTTTGACCACGGATTAAGGTGGCTAAGCCATCTATACTGGATATACCGGTTTGGATAAAATTTCGGGGATAGACCCGAGCCACGGGGTTTAAAGGTTTCCCGTTGATATCGGTACGTTTTACCGCATAAACCTCTCCTAAGCCATCGATAGGGTGACCTGCTCCATCGAAGGTGCGACCGAGGAGCTCTGGCGCCAGGGGCATTTCTACGGGATGTCCCAAAAGCTGGGTGCGGGTATTGTCCAGGGATAGCCCTTGGGCTCCTTCAAATACCTGAATGAGAGCTCGGTCTCCTTCCAATAGCACAATGCGTCCGCTGCGACGGGTGCCATCTTCCAAGATAAATTCCACCATTTCCTCATAGGAGGCGTTCTGGACTCTATCCAGGACGACTAACGGTCCGTTGATAGCTTTTAAGCCGACATATTGCAACATGCTCTTTCCTCCAGAACTAAGGTAGCGAATCAAGGGTTAGCTTGGTAAAGAAGGTGCGTATATCCTCCAGGTAAGTGTCAAACCTTTCCGGTTCATCGTTGGCTATTTCATATTTCATACGGATAATTTGCTCCGGTAAACCGCTTTTCATAATTTGGCTCAAAGGGATGCGCTGCCGCACGGCGTTGCGTGCTAGAGCGTCGAACAGCAAAATTACTTCCATCATCTTCAATTGCTTGGTCAGAGGGACGAAACTGTCCTGGGGATGAAAAGCATTCTGCTGGAGAAAACCTACTCGGATAATCCTTGCCACTTCGATAACCAACCGCTGGTCATCGGGGAGGACATCGGCGCCCACCAGCTTAACGGTTTCCATGAGACGAGACTCTTCCTGCAAAATTGAGGCGAGGCGGTTACGGCACTCGGTAAAGGAACGGTCTACCTGGCGGCTGTAGTAGCGCTGTAAATCTTCTAGGTATTCGCTGTAGCTGTCTGTCCAATTTATGGCCGGATAATGACGGGCATACGCCAGCTCTTTATCCAGCGCCCAGAAGCAACGCACATAGCGCTTGGTGTTTTGGGTTACCGGTTCGGAAAAATCGGCACCCTGAGGAGAAACCGCTCCCACAATAGAGATAGAGCCAGTACTTCCCCCTAAGGTAGTTACTTCACCGGCTCGCTCGTAAAATTGGGCGATACGGGAAGGTAGATAAGCTGGGAAGCCTTCTTCGGCGGGCATTTCCTCTAAACGACCAGATATCTCTCGTAAAGCTTCAGCCCAGCGTGAGGTAGAATCTGCCAGCATGGCTACATGGTAGCCCATATCCCGGTAGTATTCCGCCAGGGTAATACCGGTGTAGATGGAAGCTTCTCTGGCAGCTACCGGCATATTTGAGGTATTGGCGATAAGGAGAGTGCGATCGGTTAACGGTCTCTGGGTGTGGGGGTCGATAAGTTCGGCAAACTCCTGGAGCACTTGGGTCATCTCGTTACCGCGTTCACCACAACCAATGTAGATAATGACATCGGCATCGCAATATTTAGCCAACTGATGCTGTGTCATAGTCTTACCCGTACCAAACCCTCCCGGTATGGCGGCGGTGCCTCCCTTGGCGAGGGGAAAGAGGGTGTCGATGACACGTAATCCGGTAATTAGCGGACGTGACAAGGGAAGCCGTTTACGCACCGGGCGGCTTTGGCGAATAGGCCACTGCTGTGCCAGGGAGAGCTGATGCTCTACCTGGCGAGTATCACGAACTATCACGATAGGGTCATTGATGGTATATCTACCGGCTGCTGCCACTTGCAAGACGGTGCCGCTGATACCTGGTGGCACCAAAGATCGGTGTTCGATAAGTGCTGTTTCCGGGCAGGTAGCAAAGACCATCCCAGGGGTAACTTGGTCTCCAGGTGATACTAGAGGTGTCACCTGCCACAGGGCAGTAGGGGAGAGAGGAGAAAAGTGACCGCCCACGGCGACAAAAAGTCCGTGGGTGGAGATCATATCACGCAAAGGGCGCTGGATGCCGTCGAAAATATTACTCAGTAAACCTGGACCCAACATGGCTTTTTGTGGCCCGCCACTGGAGGTCACAGCTTCACCAGGGCTTAAACCTGTAGTGGCTTCGTAAACCTGGATGGTTGCCTCCGTGTCGTTAACGGCAATGACTTCGCCAATGAGGCGGTTGCTGCCTACATAAACCATGTCCAGTAGAGCTAAGGTCACAGTTCCCCCCTGAGCCACGCGCACTTTTACTACGGGACCATTGATAGAGTAGACCACCATATCTGCCATAGGAACCCCCTATCAGGACAATACTAGTCCGCTATGTTCATAGAACCACTGGCGCTGGTAGGCCAAGCGACGCTCCAGGCGCTCATCTACCAGTAAACGCTGTTGAGGTAACCACATCATTAACCCACCCAAACGGATTTCGGGGCTGGCTACTAAGCGGCAGGATTTGGGAAATAGGGGAACCAGATTATCGACTAATGCCATATCATCCACCCTGAGGCGCACTTCGCCTTCTTCGCAGCTATACCTACGACAAAACATCTCGCACAGCAGCTCTAAAAAGGGTGGGTATGCCTGGGAGGCTACAAAGGACTTAATTTCAGCCTCAGCAGCAGCAAAAGCGTTTTCGGCATAGCTTTCTCTGGTGGCAAAAAGTGCCTGGCGCAGCTGCTGTAGAGAGCGCACCCTTTCCTCTGCCAAGCTAACTTGCAAGTCTTCGAAACGCTCTTTATATAACTGTTCCATATTATAGGTTAAATGGGCTTCGGCTTGCTGTAGACGTTGATCCCGAAGCTGCTGGGCTTGCTGCTGTAGTTCTTGGACACGCTCTGCGGTTAGCGCCGTGATAGCAGAAGAAATTTGGGCAATTTTAGGAGAGTTGTGGAGCTCTGTTAACCTGGTCATACTTGCACCTCTTACAGTTTTACGCCGATGGTGTTCATGATATAGTCGGCAATGTTGCGGGAAACATCGTGGCTATCTAAGTGGTCGGGAACTTCCACCAGGAGGGGTTGAGAGCGCTTAAGCTTCCAGGTAGTAATGAGCGCAGGATCCAGGCGGATCAAGCCGGCAGTTAAGGCGATAACGGCAATATCGGGGTTGGTACCTAAGCGCTGCAGGGCCGAATGCAAGGTATCTACATCGGTAATTAGCTCGCCTGCCATACCTGCCATGCGCATACCTAAGCAGGTATCGGCGTTGTCGCTGAGAAGGTAGAAACGCATTTTAATAAACCTAAGGGATTTTTTGTAAGATGAGTATAGATACCAGCAACCCGAAAATGGCTAAACCTTCGCCTAAACCGACAAAGATCATAGCTTTACCAAAGGTGGAGCTATCTTCAGCCAAAGCACCGATAGCAGCAGGAGCAGCTGCAGCCACGGCAATCCCAGCACCGATGGAGCCAATGCCTGTTGCTAAAGCTGCGGCAATGAAAGCCCAGCTATAACTGTTATTGCCTACCTGTCCGACTTCGTTACCGGTAGCTTCGGCAGCTTGAGCATAGTTGTGCATGGCGAAAGCCATCATGGTAACAACAGCAACTACGACGATAACCAGGTGCGCCATCAGAAAGATGCGCTTTCTTTTCATAATCCTAACTTCCTTTCAAATCCGGTTATGAAGTGTATGTTTTAACACCGACAGGAGTAAAAGGCTTACCGCCTCCCTCGTAGTAACGGCTGAACAGTTCATAAAACTGTAGACGCAACACTTGGATACCACAGACCATGCCTTCCAAAGCCATGACAAACAGGTTGCCGATGACCACCATGACGATACTGCCGACACCACCCAGCATATTAGCCAGAATCATCACTACGGCCATCATACCAGCATGGGAGAGGATGAAGCCACCTACTCGCAGGAAGGAGACGGTATTGGTGGTGAGAGACAACAGCATTTCGAAGAGCTCGAAAAAGGCTTCAACTGGCGAAAAGCCGGAATGAACTGCCGTATCTTCGGAAGAATGGTTTTTAGCAGTGCGTTGGATGATAATTTCTCGAAAGTAAACGACAATAAGAGGAAGGACTAAACCAAGGCTGATAAAGAGCCGATTGGCTAAAAGGTTAGTCCCCCCTAAAAAGGGGGCAAGGACAGCAGCCAAGACGGAGCAGTAAAACCATATGCCGGGAAGACCATTGGGATGAAGGAAAGCACGATGATAATCCCTTTTGTGCCAAGCGGCAACTATATTTATGACCATGGCTAGGAGCACCAAGGCAGCTCCCAAGGAGACTGCTGCTAACAGTATTTGGGTAATAGTGGTGGGGTGCATAACCTCCAGAGGTTTGGCAGGCAACCCCAAAATATCTATATAGAGAAAATCTAAAGCATGTTCGTAGCCAAAAACAGAACCGTATAGGAAACCAAAAAGGGTAGAGGAGAGCCCTAGGCGGGTTAAAACCCCACCTAAACCGGTTATTTGGCGACGCAGCATGAACCAGCCAATAACGGATATGGTTATACCTTGTCCCACATCTCCGAACATCAGTCCAAAAAGCAATAAATAGGTAATCCCTAAAAAGAGAGTGGGGTCTAGATCATGATATCCGGGGAGACCATACAGATCGACGAAAAATTCCATAGGGCGTATAAAAGCATGGTTCCGTAGCAGAGTAGGAGGTACCAAACTTTGAAAATTATCGGCTTCACCAACTTCCAGAGTGACGCTTTCCACTGCTAGCAAGGCTTCGGCAAAAGCTGCCGCTTCCTTAGCTGGGATAAAACCTGCAGCGACAAAGCCATCTTTGCCGGCGAAGATACTGCGTCTGAGTTCGTATGTTTCAAACAGCACTTTCATACGGGAATGCAATTGGTTGAGTATCTCCCCCTGACGAAGGGAGTTCCGCTGCTCCCGTTGTTGCAAAATCTCATATTGGGTTTGCAATTTAACCAGTTCGTTACGGACACTGATCATCGCTTCCCGGGGGGTTCCCTGCAACTCTTCATCCACCCAGAGACGCTCAAAAGAAAGAGAGGAAAAAATGGCATCGGTCTCATCTAAAATATGAAGTTGACGGACGGTAAAACAGACCCCCCAACAGTAGGAGTCGTCTTGATCTAAAGCTACAAAAAAGAACAACCGATCCTGGTACAGAGAAAGTTTGCGATAGTTTTCGAGAGTAAAGCGACCAAAGCGCACTTGCAGGAACTGGGAAGCGAAAAGGTCGTCCAACTCCATATCTAAATTGCCCATATGTTCCAGACGGCTGAGAGCGTTTTCGCAAAAGTGGATCCGACTGAGACACTCGGCTAATTGGTGGTGCGAGGCTTCGATGTTTTGCCGAAAATCTTTAAGAATAGCTTTGGCTTCTTCCGCATCGCAAGCTACCGGGTCGGCTACTATTTGTAGGTCATGATTAATATCTTTGCTGATAGCTTGAATTTCTGCCAAGGTGTCTTGGTAGGGGTTGTTTTCCGCCAGTCTTTGAAAATGTCTGTCGTGTCCCACCAGGACTGCAGCATCTTCAGGATGAAAGCATCCCTGCTTAAAACAAGCCATGACTGCTTGGTCTACCTGTTGCAGTTGGCCGAAGATGAGCACAGACTTCATTTTAACAATGGGCATATCGTATCCTCTCCTCCTCTCGCTTTAGGAGTGCGCTATGCGGCGAATTAAGGTCTGTTCAGGTAAGTTAAGTTTGCAGACTTCTAAGCTAAAAGACCAAGAGAACCGCCAACTCTTCGGAGGGGAGGCGGTAGTGGGCGCCTTCAACAAGAGCAATGAGGTTTTTAACTTCCAAGCGGTTCATCATGACCAAAGCCATATATGCCGAAGCGCCTTCCCTGGCAAAACGCAGCAGGTTTTGGCTAAGCTTATGCTGTAGTCCGGCAGTTAGCAGGCCAAAATAGCTACTACCTAACAGGGTGGTACTCTTTAAATCACCTAAACGCTTACCCAAAGCGGTGGGTTGTAAGGTTTCCAGAAAAGAATTCTGGGTGGGAGACTGGAGCAAATTGTGCCATTCACTGTTTTGGAAATAGCCATCGGGTAAGTAGGAAAGCATGGCCTGCAATTTGGCAACGGTAACGGTAGGCAGCGCCTTAAGGCGAAAGATAACCTGGAGGTTATCCAGCTCGGTTAGGCGACTGTAATATTGCCGGAGGGTTTGGCGCTCCGCTGCCGAAGGGAGAGCTGCAATGCTTTGCAGGGTTGTGCTGATATTGTGGCTGCGCAAAGCAGCTTCGCAAGCGAGATGGTCAAAGGGGGTATCATCTTCACCCGACCAAGGGCTTAGCACGGTGTGGTAGGCAGTACCTCGTAGGTTGAGCAGCAATTCACGAAAGCTCGAGGCTTTAGCCAGTTGAGCCATATTTATTTTTATATAAGGAGCAACCTGTGCCGGTACTGTCAGGGATATAGATTGTCCCGAGTGGTGGTTCAGGGTGTCTAAACAATGGATGAGAAAGCCGACTTCCATTTCCCGAAAGATATAGTGGTAAAAGCTGTCGGGGGAACGATCGTAGTGCAGCACCCCTCGGACATAGTCCCATATGCTGTAGTGTAAACACTCCTCCAACTCTTGGCGCGGAAAACCTTGCTCCGGCAGAGCTGCGAGAGCCGAGCGGTATCTTGTACTCTTACGTAGGTAAGAGGCAATATCGCTCACTGTTTCCTGACGCATTAGTTCAGCATAGTGGGTAGATCCCAAGCGGTAGCTATACCTAGCTCTGGTTTTAGTCATGATGGCCTTGCTGGTATAATTTTTACTCATTAGGGATAATTTATCGTCAGGCAGCGGCTAACTAACTCAGCCACCCAAGAGGCGTGCCTGGTAGCGGCTACGGTCTCCAGGTGGCTACTTTGGGTGGCATACTCTTCCTGGGCAGCTTGTATGGCAGCCTGGTTGACGGCAGCAAGCTGCTCTCTGGCTTGCTCCAGAGATACTTCCAGTTGTTGCCGAGCTTCGGCTTCCAGGTTTTTTATATGGTCGTTTACTTCCTGTAGGAGAGCGACCATTTTTTCTTCTTCCCGAGCCAATAACTCCTGTCCTTGTTGGTCTATAGACTTAAGACTCCTAATTATACTTACCACTTGCTCCAGCTCGGTGGCAGTTCTATCTTTGGCCAATGCTTCAATTGCTCCTTTCGCCACCTGGAAAAGGTTTTATACTAAACGAGATGACCCTAAAACTAGGAGGTGGTGCGTACCGTGGGCTTACGCTAAAATATCTTGTGTATGGTAACACTGGAGGTTCTGGTTGTCAAGGTCGAACCCTGGTGCTTGTAGGACTGTTGTAACAAAATATATACTGTTTGATTTTGTTTGTATAGTATAATATATTCTGTTTGATTAACATTTATCCTTCATAAAATAACAAATCTCTTACAATTAAAGAGAAGCACCTCCCAAGCACTCTAGCTGAGTGGTTGGGGGGTGCTTCAAACAACTTTTGACAAATTACTTACGAGATGGCATATCGTCGATGGGGTAAATAGGGCGGGGTAGATTCTTGTAGGGTAAAATAGAGAAATTGGCAGTGTGAATACCGGGAGGATCCGCTGTAAAGATACCTTTAGCATTCTTTTCGTAGAAAGCCCGGAAGTGGTTGGTAGATTTCATGGCGACAAGGTCATATTGGCGGTAATCGGCTCCCACTGCCAGGAAAGGGCGGTCGTCGCGAGTTTGTATAGCCAGAGAACCTATAATAATTTCCACATTACGGTACTTAAGCCTGGCAGCTCTCCCCATGCGGAAAGGTACACCGTCACCTACGGCTGTACGGCGATTGACCTCACCGTTGCTGAGAGCGCAAACTAGCACTCCTTCCAGCTCCAGAGTTTCGCCATGTATGGTATCGGTTTTCCCTCCAATGCGGGTGTTAATTACCGCTCCTACTCCAGCTTTATGAGCTTGCTCCACAGTTTCGGGGTCGAAGAGGAAGCCGAAAATGGTGCGGGGATGGTTGACACGTATCAGCTCTCGCAGCAAGTGAGTGCCGTCAGCCGGAGCTCCGCCACCGGGATTATCTGAAGCTTCGTTGATAACCACCGGATGCTCGCCACTGGCTATAGCTGCAGCTACAGCTTCG
>WREE01000067.1 GCA_009779515.1 Symbiobacteriaceae bacterium | reverse complement strand
TTTGGTGTGACTTGCGTATTCCTCAGTTTATGCAAGAAATTACTCTTTTGGTACAAAGCCAGGGAGGCGCTCCCGGAGAGCTAATGGTTACCGGAGCTTTCATGCTTTTGGCGGCTCTCGGCAGCTTGCTGGCATCTTTGGCTACCGGTTATTTTGCCTCTCAGGGAGTGGCTTCCTTTGCTAAACGGCTAAGGCAAATGGTCTATGACCAAGTCGACAGCTTCGCCTTGGAGGAGCTGGGACGTTTCTCCGTTTCCAGTCTTATCACCCGTGCCACCAACGATGTCATGCAACTGCAGTCTTTTTTAGCCACAGGGTTGCAAATGTTTGTTAAAGCTCCGATCATGGCGTGCTGGGCTTTAATAAAAATCGCCCAAAGTGGCAGGGCATGGACATTAGCCACGGGAGTTACTTTGGTGTTGTTGCTCACTGTAACTATCATAACCATGAGCTTTACCCTGCCGCGCTTTAAGAAGATGCAGAGCTTGGTCGACAGGATGACTAAGGTTATGCGGGAGCATCTTACCGGTTTGCGCGTTATACGGGCTTACAATGCCGAAGAATTTCAAAGTCAACGCTTTAATCAGGCCAATCAGGAGATCACGGAAAACCAGCTCCAGCTGAATCGCCTGTCGGCTTTACAAATGCCCTTCACCAGTATGCTGCAAAACTGCTTAAGCATTGCGGTATTTTTTATTGGGGCTTTATTAATCAATCAGGCGTTTCTGCCAGCTGAAAAGCAGCTCCTGTTCGGCAACACCGTGGTTATCAGCAGCTACACCTCCCAGGTGGTGGTCTCCTTTATGATGCTCTCGGTTATCTTTAACATCCTGCCCCAAGTTTCCGTGTCGGCTGGGCGTATTAACGAGTTACTGCTTCTTGCTCCTTCCATTATTTCAGGCAGGGCCACATCGGGTCTTACCCCTGTCCGTGGCCAAGTTGAGTTTCGCGATGTCAGTTTTAAGTATCCGGAAGCGGCAGATTATACCTTGAAAAATATCAGCTTTACTTGTGAACCGGGGGAGACGGTAGCCATTATCGGCTCTACCGGCAGCGGCAAATCTACCCTGCTTAACTTGGCGGCTCGCTTCTATGATGTTACCGCAGGGGAGATTTTGGTGGACGGTCGCAATATCAAAGAGTATGACCTAGAAACCCTATATGCCAAGTTGGGGTATTTACCGCAAACGGCGGTAACCTTTAGTGGCACCGTAGGGAGCAATGTGGCGTATGGCAGTGATGTGGCCTACAGCGAGGAAGAGATTCACCAGGCACTGGAGATTGCCCAGGCCTCCTCTTTTGTTGCTGCCATGGGCGGGTTGGACAGCATGGTGGCTCGGGGAGGCTTAAACCTTTCCGGAGGGCAAAAACAACGCCTTTCTATCGCTAGAGCTCTGGCACGTAAACCGGAGATATACCTCATGGACGACACCTTTTCGGCCTTGGACTATGGCACCGAGAAAGCGTTACGTCAGGCGCTACGGCAGGAAGCGGCAGAAGCCAGCAAACTGGTAGTTTCCCAGCGTATTGCTACCATCATGGATGCCGATAAAATTGTCGTGCTCGATCAAGGCAAGGTAGTTGGGCTTGGTAAACACCGAGAACTCTTAGAGAACTGCCAGGTCTACCAGGAAATTGCCCTTTCGCAACTCAGTAAGGAGGAGTTAGTAGCATGAGCGAAACCAAAGAGAGACAGATGAAAAAAGCTGAAGGGCACCCGGAAGAAGGAGCCACGGTTAGAAGGAAGACAACTTCCGAAGAAGGTGGCAACAATCCCCAATCTTTTCGTGCCGTGGGCGAACAATCGGTGAGTGAAATAGGAGCCGAAAGAAAGATTGGTCCCCAGGGTGTAGGCCAAATGGGAGGGGGAGGTTCGGGAAGTGTCCAAATTCGGGTGGGGCCGGGGATAAGTGGAGGTCCCACCGAAAAAGCCAAGGATTTCAAAAACAGCTGGCTGCGCCTCCTGGGTTATATACGTGCTTTTATCCCTCAGTTTACCTTTGCGGTTTTAGCAACGGCTGTAGCTACAGGGTTACAGACCATGGGACCAAATCTGCTTAAGGAAATTACCGATAACTTGGCCCAAGGTCTAGCCAGCCCCGTGGGGGTTAATTTAGAAGCTGTAAGCTCTCTGGTGAGGGTTTTAGCGATAATCTACCTCACGGTTTTTGGGCTGAACTATGCCAAGAGCTTTGTCATGTCCGGAGTAACTGCCAATGTTAGCCTTAAGCTGCGGCAGGAGATTACCGCTAAAATAGATAGACTTCCCTTAAAGTTTTTCGATACCGTCAGTTATGGAGACTTACTCAGCCGGCTCACTAACGATGTCAATGTCATCAATATGACTTTTAGCCAGGGGTTAGCCAATTTAATTAATGCGGCAGTTCTCTTGGCAGGGACTTTAGTGATGATGCTATTCAGTAATATCCCTCTAACCCTAATTGTTTTGGTGGCTTCTTATTTGGGTATGTTGGGGATGCAAAAAATAGCCGCATATTCTCGCCAATATTTTACCGCCCAGCAGCAAGGTTTAGGTGCCATCAACGGTCATATTGAGGAAGTGTTCAGCAGTTTAAGCGTAGTCAAGGCTTATAACGGTAGCCAGGATGCTCGAAGGCGTTTTCAGGAAGTTAACGAGGAGCTCTACCACAGCACCTGGCGTTCCATGGTTATCTCCGGCTTAATGAGTCCCTTAGCCAGCTTTACCGGCAGTATCGGTTACATTGCCGTAACCATTGCGGCGGCAATTATGGCGCTGCAGGGGAGCATTAGTATAGGAGTTATTGTGGCTTTCATGCTCTATGTGCGTATGTTCAACCAGCCTCTGAGTCAAATTGCCTCCGCTGCTCAGTCCCTGCAACAAGCAGCTGCCGCTGCTGAACGGATCTTTGCTCTTCTAGACGAAGATGAAATTAAAGCCGATGCACCCTCAGCGGTTCTGCAGGAGGTTAAAGGAGATATCGAGTTTAAGGGAGTTTCCTTTGGCTACAACCCGGTAAAACCGGTGCTTAAAGAGTTTTCGGTAGCGGTGGCTGTAGGGCAGAAGGTAGCTATTGTGGGGGCTACCGGTTCGGGTAAAACCACCCTCATGAGTCTG
This sequence comes from Symbiobacteriaceae bacterium, assembly GCA_009779515.1. Lineage (GTDB taxonomy): Bacteria > Bacillota > JAAYKD01 > JAAYKD01 > WRDA01 > WREE01. The sequence goes on along the minus strand of WREE01000067.1, from coordinate 7,042 downwards.
CTGATGCGCTTTTACGAAATAGACAGTGGCGAAATTTTATTAGACGGGGTTTCCCTGGAGCAGCTCTCCCGCTCCTGGCTTCATGAGCAGTTTGCCATGGTTCTCCAAGATACTTGGATTTTTGAAGGTACCATTGCGGAAAATATTATATATAATACCCCCCAGGTTAGTGTGGAAGAGCTCCAAGCTGTTTGCCGCACCGTAGGGCTCCATCATTTTGTTCAGGCTCTCCCCCAGGGGTATGATACTGTTCTGAAGGAAAACGCCAGCTTATCTGCCGGGCAAAAGCAACTCATCGCTATCGCCAGAGCTATGTTAAAAAAAGCCCCTCTGCTTATTCTCGACGAAGCAACCAGCGCCATCGATACCCGTAGCGAAACCTTTATCCAAGCCGCCTGTGACAAGTTAATGGAAGGCAGTACTTCCTTTGTCATTGCTCACCGTTTATCCACCATTCGTAATGCGGATCTTATTCTGGTTCTCCAGGATGGTACCATCGCGGAGTGGGGGAAACATCAGGAGCTGCTTCAGGAAGGAGGCATTTACGCTCATCTTTATTACAGCCAATTTGCACCGGCAGCTTAAAAAAGACTTGCATTCTAATTTTTATTGTGGTATATTGTCGTTATAAGTCGGATATAAATTTTTTAGGTAGTAATTCGCAGTATAACTTGCAAGATATTTCCTTAAAAAACTTGACAAGGGAAAAAAGCTTTCATATAATAGCGGAATATCAGCAAAGCCTTTTGTCAGGTTTTGCCAACTAACGGAGGTGGAAAGTATGCGCCAGATGACCAGCGCTGAGTTGCGCGAGTGTTATCAATCATTCTTCGAGCAAAAAAACCATTTGAGGCTGGCTGGAGCTAGTATGATTCCGGTAGGGGATCCGAGCCTACTGCTCATAGGAGCTGGCATGGCACCCTTTAAGGCTTACTTTACCGGAATTGCCACCCCGCCTTCCCCCCGAGTGGTTACCTGCCAACGTTGCATCCGCACAGCCGATTTAGAACAGGTAGGACGTACCGCACGCCACGGTTCCTTCTTTGAAATGCTGGGAAACTTCTCCTTTGGAGACTACTTTAAGCGCGAGGCTATCCAGTGGGCTTGGGAATTCCTCAGGGAGCATTTACAGCTTCCTGAGGAAAAGCTCTATATCACCGTTCATGAAAAAGACGACGAAGCCTACAATATTTGGCACGACGAAATTGGCATTGCTCCGGCTCACCTCTACCGCCTGGGAGATAAAGACAACTTTTGGGAAATTGGGGTAGGTCCTTGCGGTCCCGATTCCGAAATCTTTTACGACCGGGGTGCCGAGCACGGTTGCGCTAATCCTAACTGCGCTCCCGGCTGCGATTGCGACCGTTTTTTAGAGATTTGGAACTTGGTTTTCACCCAATATGACAAAGATGAAGTCGGCAACCTTACCCCGTTAACCAGGCGCTGTATCGATACTGGTATGGGTCTAGACCGGGTTTCCATGGTTCTCCAGGGAACCCGTAACATCTTTGAAATTGACGCCTGCGCTCCTTTGCTGGCGCATCTTTGTGAACTAACCAACACCATTTACGATGGTACCAGCCCCGAAAGTGTGGCTCTCTCAGTCATTATCGATCATCTCAAAGGGGTTATCATGCTTATCGCCGACGGCGTCTTGCCCGGTAACGAAGAACGCAGCTATGTGTTACGGCGTCTCGTACGCCGAGCAGTGCGCTACGGTCGGATGCGAGGGATTCGTCACATCTTTCTGGCGGAAGCCGCTCAAAAGCTCTTTCTTACCTATAGCGAAGCTTACCCGGAGCTCAAAGCCCGGGAGGAGTTTATCTTAAGGGTCATAGAAACCGAAGAACGGCGTTTTCAAGAGACCCTGGATAGCGGATTGCACCTGGTAACCCAGAGCATTACCGAAATGCAGCGTAACAACCAGGAAATTCTCGATGGCGAAGTGGCTTTTCGTCTTCACGATACCTTCGGCTTCCCTCTGGAGCTGACCCAGGAACTGCTGGCAGAGAAAGGGTTGCGTCTGAATCAGGAGGGGTTTAGGGTTGCTATGGAGCGGCAACGGAACTTGGCACGGGAATCTCGCTCTATGGTCGATGCTATGGGGGTGGGGCGTGCCGGCCTCAGCCGTTTTTTAAGCAATTTCCAAGGTTACGAAGAGCTGGAGCTAAACGCCAAGGTGTTAGCTATTTGGAGCCAGGGTGAGCAAGTAGCCCAAGCTGCTCCCGGCAGCGAGGTGGAAGTGGTTACCGATGTTACCCCCTTCTATCCGGAAGGTGGCGGGGAAGTCTCCGACAGTGGGGTGGCTCTCCTGGGTAACTCTACCATACCGGTTACTGCCGTTTATCGCGAGGCAGGAACTTTAGTCCACCGCCTTGCCCTGGGTGATGCTTCCCTAGCGGTGGGAGATACTTTGCAGTTTTCGGTAGATCGGGAAAGGCGCTTGGCCATTAGTCGGCATCATTCTGCCACCCATCTGCTTCACTACGCTTTACGCCAAGTGTTAGGCTCTCACGCCACCCAGAGTGGCTCCCTGGTAAACGAACACCGTCTTCGTTTCGATTACTCTCATTTTAATGCTCCTACCCTTCAGGAGTTACAGGAAATAGAGAATATAGTTAACAGCATGATTCTCCGGGCAACGCCGGTCTTTATTACCAACGTCTCCTTAGAGGAGGCTAAGGTTTTGGGAGCTATGGCTCTTTTCGAGGAAAAATACGAAGAAACCGTGCGTGTCGTGCGCATTGCCGATGCCGTGGAGCTCTGTGGAGGCTGCCATGTGCGACAGAGCGGGGAAATAGGCTTGTTTAAAATAATCAGCGAATCCAGTATCGGTTCCGGTATGCGCCGTATTGAAGCGGTAGCCGGGCTCAAGCTCTTGCAACTACTCGCCGCCAAAGAAGAAATTCTTACCAGCGCTGTTACCGCTCTGAAAACCATCCCGGAGGAGCTGGTGGAGAAAATTATCGAACTCCAACAGCGGCTGCGGGAGTTAGAGCGCGAGGAAGAAAAAAATCAAACTATCGCGGCTGTACAGCTGGCGAAAGATTTAGTCCAGCAAGCCAAAGAGTTGAATGGCGTTAACACGGTAGTCGCCCAAGTCGGGGCTATGAGTATGGAGCATTTGCGCCTGCTGGCAGACCTTATCCGTGACCGTCTGGGAAGCGGTGTGGTTTTACTGGCTGCTCGTCAGGAAGATAAATACAACCTGCTGACTGCAGTCACCAAAGATTTAGCAGGTGCTAAAGCTCACGCCGGCAACTTAATGCGAGAGGTAGCTCGACTCCTGGGCGGGAGTGGTGGTGGTCGCTCCGACTTGGCTCAGGGAGGAGCTCCCGGAGATACCCCTTCGCCTTCCACCTGGCAACAGCTGGAAGAGCTGCTGGTTAAGCATTTAAAAAAGGAAAGCTAACCGGTTATGCCCTTGCATGTAGTTTTAGTCGAGCCGGAGATCCCTCCTAACACAGGGAATATTGCCAGGCTCTGTGCGGCTACCCACACCGTGTTGCATCTGGTGGAACCTTTAGGGTTCTCCTTAGATGACCGCCAGCTTAAAAGAGCGGGGTTGGATTACTGGCACCTTTTAGATGTGCGCCACTACCCGAATTGGGAGCACTTTGCTGCCGCTAACCCTAACTGCCGCTATTATCTTACCACCAAAGGGGAGCGCTGTTACAGCCAGGCATCTTTTCAACCAGAAGATATGCTGGTCTTTGGTGCCGAAACCAGAGGGTTGGCGCCCGACATCTTGCAAATTGCTCCGCCCAATAATTTACGAATACCGATAATATCCGGCGCCAGATCTCTTAATCTTTCCAGTGCCGTGGCTATTGTGCTCTACGAGGCCTTGCGCCAGCTGGAGTTTCCTATGTTAAGGAAGTAGACGTGCTTGAAGCGCGTCTACTCCGCCACAGGAACTTTGGCGCAGAAGCGGAGCTTCTGTAAGCATTTCAGGACATGCGCCTGAAATGCGACGGGGTTTGGGGGCGGGTAGCCCCCATCTATCAAAGTAGAAGCCCATGAAACAAGGTTTCACCCATGGCATGATAGAGGCAGCTTCTAGTATAGTTTATCAAACCAATAAGGCGAGGGGTAAATATGAAAAGGATCTTAACCGGCGACCGACCAACCGGTAAGTTGCACCTGGGGCATTATGTTGGTTCTCTGGAAAACCGGGTGCATCTTCAGGATGAATACGATACCTTTTATTTGGTAGCCGATATTCAAGCTCTTACTACCAACTGGGAGCATCCGGAAGCCCTAGCACAGCATGTGCGTCAGGCAGCGGAAGACAACTTAGCTATTGGCTTAGATCCCAACAAGGTCACTTTTGTGGTGCAGTCGTTGGTACCTCAAATCGCCGAGCTAACGGTACTCTTCTCTAATTTCGTTTCGGTTAATGTGCTGCGGCACAACCCTACTATTAAAAGCGAGGCTGCCCAGTACGGCTATGACGACTTAATGTACGGCTTTTTAGGCTACCCGGTCTCGCAAGCTGCCGATATTACCTTCTGCAAAGCTCATTTAGTGCCGGTAGGAGAAGACCAGGTGCCTCACTTGGAACTCACCCGGCGTATTGTCCGCCGCTTTAACGACCTTTACGCCCCGGTTTTAGTGGAACCGGAAACCATGGTGGGTCGTGTCGGACGCTTAGTGGGGTTGGACGGCAATGCCAAGATGTCTAAAAGCCTGGAGAATTGTATATACTTAAGCGATAGCCCTGAGATGGTCTCAACCCAGGTGAATAAAGCAGTAACCGACCCGGCACGGATACGGGCTACCGATAAGGGGCATCCGGAAGTCTGCACGGTCTATGGTTACCATCAGGCTTTTAACCAGGGAGAGAGCGCCGATATTGCCACCAGTTGTCAAGGGGGAACGGTAGGCTGCGTCGCTTGTAAAAGGCGCCTAACGGCGGTTATTAACAAGATGTTGGAACCGATGCGGGAACGCCGGGTAGAGTATCAGCAGCATCCGGAGCGGATAGATGAAATTCTCCAGGCAGGGACTGCCCGAGCGGTCAGCGTTGCTGCCGACACTATGGAGCAGGTGCGTCAAGCTATGCAGATACATTATTTTAAGTAAAGGTGGGGGGTCTAAGCAAGTGGCCAAGCTAACTATGGACAAACTGGTGACACTGTGCAAAACCCGAGGGTATGTCTATCCGGGATCGGAGCTTTATGGCGGCTTAGCCAACACCTGGGATTATGGTCCTTTGGGGGTAGAACTGCTCAACAATATTAAAAAAATGTGGTGGCAGAAGTTCGTGCAAGAGTCGCCCTACAACGTAGGTATCGATACCGGTATTTTGCTAAATCCCCAGGTATGGGTGGTATCCGGTCATGTGGGGAACTTCAACGATCCTTTAATCGACTGTAAAAGTTGCAAAGGGCGTTTTCGTGCCGACAAGCTCATTGGTGAGTTTAGTAGTGCACAAGCAAAGCCGGTGAATGCCGATGGCTGGAGCTTCAAGGAAATGAGCAGTTATCTGGAGAGTGAAAAGGTTCCTTGCCCTACATGTGGTGCCCGAGATTTTACCGAAATCCGGCGCTTTAATATGATGTTTCGCACCCATCAGGGGGTAACCGAAGATAGTCAGTCCCTGGTTTATATGCGTCCGGAAACAGCTCAGGGTATTTTTATCAACTTTAAGAATCTGTTGGTTTCTACCAGACGCAAGCTCCCTTTAGGGGTTTGTCAAATAGGTAAATCCTTTCGTAACGAGATCACCCCGGGTAACTTTATTTTTCGCACTCGCGAGTTTGAGCAAATGGAGATGGAGTTCTTTTGTTCCCCGGAAAGCTCGGCAGGCTGGTTCGACTATTGGCGGGCTTTCTGCCGCGACTGGCTCTTAGCTTTGGGGCTGAAGGAGAGCTCTCTGGTGATGCGAGACCACGACGCCGAGGAGCTTTCCCACTATTCTCTGGCCACTACCGACATTGAGTTTCTTTTCCCCTTTGGTCAGGGGGAGCTGTGGGGGATTGCTAATCGTACCGACTACGACTTACGCTCCCACCAGGAAGGAGCAGGTAAGGATCTCACTTATTTAGATCCGGTGAGCAACACGAAGTTTATTCCCTTCTGCATAGAACCTGCTGTTTCGGTGAGCCGTCTAGCGTTAGCTTTTCTCTGCGATGCCTACGATGAAGAGTTGCTTCCCGAGGGGGATACCCGCACGGTGTTGCGTCTTCACCCCCAGTTAGCTCCTCTCAAAGCTGCTGTTCTTCCCCTATCCAAGAAGCTGGTGGAGCCTGCCGAGGCGGTTTATCACCGTTTACAAAAACGTTTTATGGTGGATTTCGATGAAGTGGGCAGTATTGGCAAACGGTACCGCCGCTACGATGAAGTAGGGGTTCCTTTCTGTATCACCTACGATTTCCAAAGTGTCGAAGATAACTGTGTAACTGTGCGGTTTAGGGACAGCATGGCGCAAGTTCGTCTCCCCTTAAGCGATCTCGAATCTTGGCTGGAGAGCCAGCTAAGAGTATACTGAGGCGGGAAATAAAGAACCTGCCACCGGTTTTGCTATAGACTGAGTATATTAATATGCTTTCATATCTAAGATGACCAAGGAGGAAGTTGTCTATGCCACAGTTAAGGAGCAGAGACATCTTCCTTCTTGGTCTTATTTCAGGGTTGATTTTGGCAGCTATAGGTACCTTTTGGTGGCTCGATAAAAATAGCGTTCCTGCCACCCCCTACGTCACTGTCTTGGGGGGAAGCGCCTTAGCCAGCGCTCCCCCCACCGAGGCTGTTACCGTACCTCCGATAGTTATCTATCTGGTAGGAGCGGTACGGCAGCCGGGGGTTTATACTCTACCGCCTACCGCACGTTTGGTCGACGCTATTCAGTTAGCTGGAGGCTTTAGCGACGATGCCGATCAGGAAGGTGTTAACCTGGCGATGCCACTCAAGGATGGCCTTCGCTACTATCTGCCACGACTGGGAGAGTTGGAGATGGCAGGAGTTGCAGCGGCAACTGGTGATGCTTCGGGGATGCTAACATCAGGTAGCGGGAAGATCAATATCAACACTGCCGACC
>WREE01000066.1 GCA_009779515.1 Symbiobacteriaceae bacterium | reverse complement strand
TTGTGCCACGCCAGCTCCTTAAGCTGCTCTAACGGCGGGGCTTCTTGCTGAAGTAGGGCTATATTTTGCTGCAGGTCTTTAAGCTGCCAGTTGTACTCCAGCTCGATGTAAGGGGCTATATCCCGGTCGAACCAGCCGAAGGCCTGGCCCCCATGCTGATCGTTCTGGTTAGCCTGAATAATAATCGCCGCCAGAGCGGTAGCTGTTTTAATGCGCTTGGGAGAGCGAATAAAGCCGTGACCGGTGTTAAAGCCGGTGCGCAGCAGCTTATCTAGAGGGATAAAGCAGCAGGTAGTAGTGCCAATAGCCCCCCAGGCGTAATCGTGGGGGTAGAGCAGGTTCTCCCGCATGGCACCTAAAACCTCCGGCTCAGTGAGATTAGTCTCCATAAACTCCCGCCCGATAACCTCTGCCATCTGCAGCAGCTTAGCCGAAGGACCGTTGCCTACATTGGCGTTTTCCCGGTCGGTTTGCTTAATGATCTGGCTGACGGCAGTATAGCGCCGGTGGCGCATCTCCCGGGCACGGGAACGCTCCTCCCGGTAGATAATGTAACGCTTAGCTACCTGAAAATAACCGTGCTGCATGAGGGTCCGTTCTACTAAGTCTTGCACCTGCTCCACATCGCAGATTTCACCCTGAAGACTCTCTACCACCTGGCGGGTAAGATGGAAAAGCTCCAAGCCGTCGATAACCACATCACTGGCTTTAAAGGCTTTCTCCATAGCCAGGGAGATTTTCATAGGATCGAAGGGGTCGCGCCTGCCGTCGCGCTTAATAATTTCTTTCATGTGCTAGATAACCTCGCTCCAATTGTTGATTTGCCACTTACCTTGCTGCAGAGGGATAAGGCGTTGGTTGCCGGAACCTCGGTAGTTTTGCCCTTCGTTAGCCCGAAGGGCGATGAAGGGACCGTCCACTAAGGTATTGCAATAGTATAAAGCCGGTTCCCCTTCCAGCTCTTCGTAGAGGGCGCCAGTGTAAACCCAAGTGTCTATAACAGGGAAAGAGCGGCGCACCAAGGCCAAAAGGGTGGCTAGCTCTATACTTTGGTAAAAGGGGTCGCCGCCGCTGATGGTAATACCGTCGTGCCAGGCAGGTAAGAAGCTGCTTTGCAGCTCGGCGACTACTTCCTGTTCCCGAACGGCTTCCCCGGCGGTGGGGTCTTGGAGCCAGGCGTTGTGACAGCCGGGGCAGTTATGTATACAGCCTGCCAGGAAGAGGACTAAGCGAACGCCTGGGCCATCCACCACTGACTCCTGCCAGAGTTTACCCTCCACCCGAGCCACGCGAATCATAAGCATATCACAGGCAAGCACCCCTTACGACTGTTACAGAAAAACCCTGTAGTGTTATTTCCCCTTTTTCTAGGTGGTTCATTTATCTTCACGTTGCAGCAGATGAACTCCTTGTGGAAAAAAGGTAGAGGAACAGTTTAGCGGAGAAGATGCAAAATTCTAGCTATCTCAGCACAATTCTAGCAACAGCAACATAATACTATGAAATAATTTAAAATTCGATAAATCTCCTTCCTTCTTTTCCTGCATGGACTGCTTTATGGTGCCAATTTGCTTACTTGAACCTTCCTTTGGCGCTCACATATTTTTCAGTTTCTTTTTTTAAATATTTGTGGTAGAATAGGGAAACCCTAACAACGAAGGAGCTGTATTACGCATGGCTACTGTCTTAAACAAACAAATTGAAACCTTGTGTGGTAAACTGCGTCGTCTCAAGGCCGGAGAGTTTGTTGTTTTTAAAATGGCTTTAATTGCTTTCGGCTTGCTGCTGGGGGCTTACCACAACAAGAAGGTCAAGCGCTGGGGTCCTTTGCTCCTCGTCCTTTTCTGCTTGTCTGTTACCTACATGATTATCCGCATCTTCTTCGATGATGACGATTATAACGATGAGCTGGACGACGAAGACTATTCCCTGTTCTTTGGTCTCGGCGACGATGATGAAGAGGAAGAAGAAGAGGAGGAAGAGTACATCCCCGAGGAGCTGGAGGAAGATACTGCCGATTTCGCCTCCTTTACCCCCTTCCAGGAAGTGGAAGAGAGAGACCCCCCGGCGTCGGGAGAGCCCTTGGCCGACGACGCTGTAGGTGAGTTTGTCGAAGAGACCACTGCCGCCCCTCCTTGGATGGACCCGAGCGTCAAGGAAGAGCCTGAAACGCCTAAGTAAATAACGAGGCTGAAGAGTGCGTTTTGCGGCGAATAAGCCGGCGTGCCATTTTAAATCTCTGTGGTGGGAAGTATCAAGTGACCGAAACGAGGTGCTCATGTGCCAACAAGGAGAGCCATCTACAGCTTGGTAGAAGGGTTGTTTTTCGCCACCTTGTTTGTTGTTATACTCTACCTGGTGCAGCATGTCCCTCCTTTAATAAGTATCCTCGCTTTGTTAGTGCTCCCTACCATCCCGGCGGTATACTCTCTAAGACAGCGCTTCGGGGTGGCAGTGGGCTTTGCCTTGTGTACTATCTCCCTGCTTGCCCTTTTCTCCGAGACCCTGATGCTTATGGCTATCTGGCTCTACTTTGCCGGGCTGGGGCTGGGCTGGGGCTTCCGTTGGCAAATGGTCACAGGGCTGCGCAACAACCCCACTTACGACGATTTGCTGCACAAAGCCTTAGAAGTGGTCTTGCCGGGGTTTGCCGGGGCGATGGTGGGGACAGCTACCCTGGTAGGGTTGGTTCCCACCCTTACCGGCTCCCCTCTGGCATCTACCCTGGCGAGCAGCTTAGAGCAAACCTTTAGCTATATCGCCAGTTTCTCCCAGGAAGGCGCCCAAGCAGCGGAAGCGGTGCGTCGCTTAGCTCTGCTCAAAGAAGAGATTATGGCCAACACCCTCTTTTACTTCTGTGTGGGAGCTATGCTGGTAACCTTCTGCTCCTTTATGGCAACCAGGTTCCTGCTGCTGCATTCCGGCATGCCCCTACCTTTCCTACCCCGCTACAACCTGTGGACTTTGCCGCAACGCACGATGATGGTCCTCATGACCACTTTTTTACCCCTCCTCTTTGCCAGCGAGAACGGAGGGTGGCATCTCTTCTTACTGGACAGCATTAATCAGTTTATTTTGCTGCTCTGCATCCTGTTAGGGGTAGCCGTGCAAGATTTTTACCTACAACGTTGGCGTTGCCCTAAATGGTTGCGTTTAGTTTTGCGCTTGTTAGTAATGCTCATGGCATCTTTACAGACGGTGGCACTGCTCTTGGGTATGCTGGATGTAGGCTTCGATTTACGCCGCCTGAAACGGAATACGGAATAACCGCGTGGTTTAGCGCTGCTATCTCAAAAGGGGGGAGACCATGATTTTAATCCTCAGGGAAGATGTTAAAGGTTTAGGGAAAAGAGGGGAAAAGGTAACCGTTGCCGATGGCTACGGACGTAATTTTCTCATTCCCCGGGGTTTAGCTTTTACCGCCAACGAAGGGGCTCTACAGCAGCTTAAAGAGCGGGAAACGGTGAAGGAGCAGAAAGAGCTGCGGGAAAAGGAACGCGCCCAAAGGCTGGCTACCCAGCTGGAAGGGACTACGATTATCATCAAGGCTAAGCATGGCGAAGGCGGCAGGCTCTTTGGCTCCATCACCAATGTGCATATCGCCGAAGAGCTGAAAAAGCAAAGAGGGTTGGAAGTAGACCGCAAACGGATTGAAATAAAAGACACCATTAAAATGATTGGTCATTATGAGGTGACGGTGCGCCTCTATTCCGGGATCACGGCAACCATAAATATTAATATCCACCCGGAAGATTAGGACCAACACATAAGGAGATACCATGTTACAGGATATTTTAAAAGACTACTTAAACAAAGCTAACGAGTTTGACTGGCGCCAGTTGGTGGACGGGGATTCCCTGTTGCGCAACCGGGTGTCGGCTATTTATGTCCTCATGGCCCAGCTATGGGGACCGGAGCGTATGGTTTCCCGGGCAAATAAAATGGAAGTGCTGGAGCTGGTTGACCACAAAGACCTTACCAAAAAGGTTTTAGGCCTGCAAAAACTACTGCTGGGCGACCCCACTCTGGAAGAGCCCCGCTATGACGAAATTCCCCATATTTTAGACTTATTAGCCGAAGATATTGCCGAAATGATCGCCCGCCGTTCCGTAGAGGAACGTCTGGAACGGATGGTTCACGAGCGTATGCACGAACGGCAAGACGACTATATGCGGGAGATTAAGCTTAATCTATTAAAGGAAGAAAACGGTCCGGAAACGGAAGAGAGCACCCGCAAACTCCAGGAGCTGGAAGCTCTGGAGCGGCGTTTAGCCCCTCTTGCTGCCGCTGAGCGTATGCGTCCCCAGAAGTTAGACGAAGTTATTGGCCAAGAGCAGGCGAAAAAGGCGATGATGGCGAAGCTGGCTACCCCCTTCCCGCCCCACATTTTGCTCTACGGTCCTCCGGGGGTGGGCAAGACCACCGTGGCGCGGCTGGTGCTACAGGTGGCTAAAGCTCTCCCTAACTCGGCTTTTGGTGCCGACGCCCCCTTCATCGAGGTCGATGGCACTACCCTGCGCTGGGATCCTCGGGAAATTACCAACCCCTTGCTGGGTTCCGTCCACGACCCTATTTATCAGGGGGCGCGGCGCGACCTTGCCGACGGCGCTGTGCCGGAGCCTAAACCCGGCTTAGTCACGGATGCTCACGGGGGGATTCTCTTTATCGATGAAATTGGCGAGATGGATCCCATGTTGCAGGCGAAGCTGCTTAAGGTGCTGGAAGACAAGAGGGTGCGCTTTGAATCCTCCTACTACGATTCCTCCAGCCCCAATATCCCCAGCTATATCCGCAAGCTCTTTAAAGACGGCGCTCCGGCAAACTTTGTCTTAATTGGCGCCACCACCCGAGCCCCGGAGCAAATTAACCCGGCTATCCGTTCCCGCTGTGCCGAGGTTTTCTTCGACCCCATGAACCGCGACGAAATTATTTTAGTGGTGAAAGGCGCTGCCAAAAGGTTAAGGATGAATCTGGAGGCGGGGGTGGCGGAGCTTATCGCCGACCATGCCGATGAAGCTCGGCGAGCAGTGTCCATTTTAGCCGATGTTTATGGCTTAACCCTTTACGCCAGCGGCGCCAAACTAGACCGACGGCGTCTTTTACCTACCGGCTTAACCACCGTGCAGGAGGCTCTGCAAATCTCCCGTCTCGCCCCTAACGCTCCTTACAAAGCTGAAGAGACCCCTCGCATCGGCAAAGTTTTTGGAGTAGGGGCTTACGGCTTCTTAGGTTCTGCTTTGGAAATTGAGGCTATCTCTTTCCCCAGCCACGAGCCGGGTAAAGGGGTTATCCGCTTTAACGATACGGCCGGTTCTATGGCGAAAGATTCCGTCTTTGTGGCAGCAGCAGTTATTCGCAAGTTATATAACTTAAATCTGGCAGATTTCGATGTTCATGTCAACGTAGTGGGCGGCGGTAATGTGGACGGCCCTTCGGCAGGAGCGGCTCTTACGGTAGCCATCGCCAGTGCCGTGCGCCAGGTGCCTGTGCGCCAGGATGTGGCCATTACCGGAGAGATCTCCCTCCATGGTCGCTTAAAACCGGTAGGGGGCTTATATGGCAAAGCCTACGGCGCTAAGCAAGCAGGCATGAAGGAGCTGCTGCTCCCTCAGGAAAATGCCCAGGAGCTCAGGGAGGAGATTGTGGGGATACCTTTGGTGCCCCTACAGAGTATCGAAGAGGTTTTACAGCGCGTGCTGGTATCCTAATTTCCCAGGAGTGAGAGTTAAACCATGAGTGAGCGCGAGCGTATTCCCCCCAACAACAGAGAGGCTGAGCAATCGGTGTTGGGTGCCATAATGTTAGACCGCCAAGCGGTGATTAGCGTCATGGAGGAGCTCAGAGAAGAAGACTTCTTTCACGGGCAGCATCGGCAGATTTTCGGTGCTGCCCACGCTGTCTATAACCGAGGGGAAGCGGTGGATTTAGTCACCCTCTCCACGGAGTTGCGCCGCCGCCAACAGTTGGAGGAAGTAGGGAGTTGGACCTACTTAAACGAGCTAGGGCTGGCGGTGCCCACTACTGCCCACCTGGGGCTCTATATCCGGGCAGTGCGCGACGCCTCTACCCAGCGCCAGCTTATTACCGCTTGTAGCAAAATCGCCAACCTCTGCTTTACTGCCAGCGACTCGGTGGAAGATATTATCGATGTCGCCGAGCGGGATATTATGGAGATTGCCACCCGAGGGAACCGGGAGAAGCCTTATGCCTCCCTGGGGGAAGTGCTGGTGGAGGGTTATGAGAACTTAGCTTATTTAATGGAAAATAAAGGGGCTCTTACCGGTGTCGCTACCGGCTTTAAAGATTTAGACGGGTTTACTTCCGGGTTGCAACCTTCGGATTTTATTGTCCTGGCTGCCCGGCCTGGGGTAGGAAAATCGGCTCTGATGCTGAACATTGCCCTCCACGCTGCTGCCACTCAGGAGATACCTGTAGCCTTTTTCTCCCTGGAAATGTCCCGCTTGCAGGTGGCGCAGCGCCTCCTTGCCACCTCATCCAAGGTTAACTTGCAAAACCTGATTAACGGCAAAATGCAGGACCAGGACTGGGCAACCATTTCTCAGACTATCGGCACCTTGGCGGCAGCACCTATCTATATAGACGACTCCGGTGCCCTCTCGATAGCCGATTTGCGCTCCAGGGTGCGGCGCCTGAAAATGGAGCATAATGTCGGCTTAGTCATTGTCGATTACCTACAGCTCATGACTTTAGGCAGCCGTATTGAAAACCGGCAACAGGAAATCTCTTTTATCTCCCGGGCTTTAAAGGCCTTGGCCAAAGAGGTGAATGTGCCGGTCATGGCAGCATCCCAACTTAGCCGTGCCGTGGAGCAGCGTGCCGATAAACGCCCTATTCTTTCAGATTTACTGGAATCCGGTGGCATTGAAGCTAACGCCGACTTGGTCATGTTTCTCTACCGCGACGACTACTACCACAAAGAAGCAAGCCCCTCCCCTAATACGGCGGAGCTGATCCTGGCAAAGCAGCGTAACGGTCCTACCGGTACGGTGCGGCTTTACTATGTGGCGCCCATAAATCTCTTCGTCGATATGGTCAAAGGTTAAAGGAGGTTTATAACTATGTCCCACTCCTCCAGTGAAGCCAACCTCCGGGTTCTTACCACCCACCAGGCCTTGGCTTACCTTTCCACCCGTCGCACCACGCTGATGGTGGGAGATATTGTTATCAGCGGGGAGCAGCTCTATGTGGTCGCCGAACTCAGCGGTTTTGTTACCGCTTGTTGGCGCCTGAGAGACGGTCAAAAAGTTTATAGCACCTCCTTTAGCACCGGGAATATTACCCCGGTCTTTCCTCTGGAAGGGTTGCACATCGAAGGGAACGAAGATATAAACAAAATCGACTGGCAGTGGGTTACGGCAGAGCTGGGTAAATACGGAGCGAAAAATAGTATCCAGAGCGAAAGGCTAATATTGCCGGTAGTCTCAGAGCCTAAGGCTGGAGAGCCCGCACCGCAAGTTGAGGCATAGTCCCCAAGCTATAAGGAAGTGACGCCGATGATCGCACCCAGCGAAGTAAAAAGGGTTGCCACGGAGCAGGAAAAAGAAAACTGGCGCTTTGCCGTCTACCTCAAAGACCACGTGGATCCGGAGGAGCTGGATCGCCAGTTTTACGAGCTACACCAGGAGTTGTTCGCCCAGTACGACTGCTGCTACTGCAACAACTGCTGCACTTCGTATTATATTTCCATCCACGAAGAGGATATTGCCCCTCTGGTCACCTTTTTCCAAACTACCCGGGAGGAGTTTGTTAAGGGGCATTTTGTGGCAGCGGAGGAAGGATACGATATTCCACCTCCCTGCCCTTTTCTACTGCGTGACGGTAAGTGCTTTGTCCAAGAAATAAAGCCCCGGGTCTGTCGGGCTTTTCCTTTCACCGACCAGCCGGGGCAGTTGGATAACTTTTTTGGGGTTATTGAGCTGGCAGTAGTGTGCCCTATCGTCTTCGAAATTATCCAACGACTAAGACAAATCTACCACTATGAGGCAACCAACTAGCCGGTTGCCCAATTAGAATCTACCGCTGGGGAGCGCTTTAGGATAGCGAGGTGGCGGCAGTTGGTTCTCATTCTGATACCCATCCTGATGCTCTAAGGAGCTGATAAGTTCTTCAATATTTTTAATCATGGAGGTTACCCGCTCCATCAAGCTATTTTGTTCCTGGACGGAACGGGCAATACTTTCGGCTTTTTGCCTTAAGGTGGCAGAGTCGGTATGAGCGGTACTAACCGTGCCCGCCGCTGCTTTAATTTCCGCATCACCGTCGTTAATGGCGTTTAAGGTACGCTGAATGAGCGCCTCTGTTTCCGTGGCTGCCTGGGTGCTTTTTTGGGAGAGGGCACGGACTTCTTCGGCTACCACCGCAAAGCTACGTCCCGCATCCCCGGCACGAGCAGCTTCCACCGAAGCGTTAAGGGCTAAGATGCTGGTTTGGAAAGCAATACCGTCAATGGTGTTATTAATATTCTTAATTTCCCGGGAGATACTTTGAATACTGTTGATAGCCTTAATCGCACCTTCCATTTGGTTGCTACTTTGGGTTAGGTCTTGCCGCGACCGTTCTGCCAACTGCGAGGACTCCTCGGCATCTTTGGCGTTGGCTAAAGCCTTTTCTCGGAAAAGCTCCAGGATCTCCAGCAGCTCCTGCACCCTGGCATTGACATTTAGCATAACCTGGTTATCGGTTTCAGCAGTGCGTTCTGCTTGGTGCAGCAGTTCTGATATTTCTTCAGCTCGCACTCGCTCCTGTTCTAGGTTCTCCTGATGGGCTTCGTTGGTGAAGCGCACACTGTGAGGCAAGGTAAAAAGGAGAAAGAGGTGGGGAGCTATTTGAAACATAATCCGAGTGTTATCGGCAAGATAGCCGGGCACTGCTATAACATAGTAAACTACCGCCAGAAGGTTAATCGCCAGTAGAGATATACAGCTAAAGAAGGTAAACTGATAATCTCGATAATAACTGAAGACAATTAAGATAGGAAAACCGACAATATACAGAAGCGGATTGTGCCGAAGGAATAGGGTAACTCCCAGAAAAAGCAGCAGGGAAGCCAGGCAAGCGTAGCGCACTAAAGGGGTTTCCTTGTCCCGCCCGTAAAAACTGAGAGCCAGCAGGTCGCACAAAATGGGGGTAAAGAAAGCCTGCAAGGTTCCCCCCCAGGTTTGAGCAGTAGCACCCGGAAAGTAAATTTGCAAAATGTAACCGACTAGAATAAGTCCCTGAGCAGCAAAGACAGCGGTCATGACCGTCTTATTAATCCTGGCTAACCTACTCATCATATAGCCTCCCACTTTTTTTGGTCTTGCTTTGTCCCCATAAATCTGCTGTAGATTATAGCCCAGAAGCCGTGGTAAGTCAAACACCAACAAACAAAAACTCTAGATCAAGGGGGAGTTAGCCATTAAACTCACATTTTTAGGGGCAACCCAGGAGGTTACCGGCAGCTGCTATCTGCTGCAGGTACGAGGGCAAAATATCTTAGTGGACTGTGGTTTGGCGCAAGGCCACGACGCCCACAACAGCAGGGCTGAACAGCCCTTTAGTTTCGAACCTTACGACATTGACCATGTGATTATCACCCACGCCCATATCGACCACTCGGGGCTGCTACCCTTGCTCAAGAAGCTGGGTTACAAAGGGTATATTCACTCTACCGATGTTAGCTGCAGCTTGATGGAGATTATGCTTAAAGACAGCGCCCAAATTCAGGAATCCGATGCGGCTTACGCCAACCGCAAAGGTAACCGCCAGGGGGCGACCCTGGTGGAGCCTCTCTTCACCAGCGAAGATGCCTTAGACACCATTGAAAGCTTCCTGCCCCACAGCTATCACGAGATCGTGGAGCTTTGCCCCGGGGTGCGTTTCCGCTTGGTAGACGCCGGTCATCTTTTAGGCTCCGCCAGTGTGGAGATGTGGCTGGAAGAAGATGGCGTCAAGCGGAAGGTGGTTTTCTCAGGGGATATTGGCAATAAAAATATGCCTATTATCCGCGACCCGGAGTTTATCCGAGATGCCGATTATGTGCTCATGGAAAGCACTTATGGCGATCGCAACCACGAAGTAACACGGGATTACGCGAAAGAGATCAGCGAAATTTTAGAGGAAACTTTTACCCAGGGGGGC
>WREE01000065.1 GCA_009779515.1 Symbiobacteriaceae bacterium | reverse complement strand
GTTGACGCCAACGGTAAAGACATCTCCCGCCAAGTTACCACCTCCGGAACCGTGAACATTAACTCCCCTGGCAGCTACACCCTGGCTTATACCGTTAGAGATGCCGCTGGCTCCACCACCGTAGCCAGGCAAGTGGATGTGGTATCTACGGCGCCTCCTGTCATTACTCTCAAAGGGGATGCGGTGGTGATCCACTTCCGAGGCACGCTGTTTAGTGAACCCGGGTATATTGCCACCGATAACACCGGTGCCGAACTAACCGCTAAAGTAACTAGCAATATCAAAGGGAGCCTCAATATCTCCCAGATAGGAACCTATACTATCACCTACACCGTGGCGGATTTCGCAGCCAGAACCGCCTCCGCTACCCGAACAGTCCATGTGGTTACCCCTCCCACCTTACCGTCGACTACACCGGAAGTTATCGAGATGGTGGCGCCACCCACCCAACCGCCAACGGTGCCCCCCACGCAGCCTCCTACCGTGCAGCCCACCCAACCGCCAACGGCGCCCCCCACGCAGCCTCCTACCGAGGCTCCCACGGCACCACCTACACAGCCACCCACCACCTCCTCTACCCAACCCTCGGAGGCTCCTCCTACACAGCCGTTCACCGCAGCGCCTACGGCACCGCTCACGTTAGCTCCCGAGCCGCCGTGCCTTAACCTCTTTGGCGCTACCGAAATATCTATCGAAGAAGGAGACTACTACCTGGAACCCGGCTACTCTGCCACCAACTTCAGCGGTGCTAATATCACCAGCCGAGTTGCCGTAAGCGGGGTGGTGCGGGAGAACGAACCAGGCTACTATACCTTAACCTATACTATTGACGATGCCGGCTTCACCATTTACGCTACCCGTATGATTGTGGTGAATGCCAAGCCACCTATCCCTGAGCCGGAGCCTGTGCCGGATACCACTCCTCCCCTGCTAACTATCACCGGTTCCTCCACTATCGTGCTGCACCTGGGTAGTCCCTATGTTGAACAAGGTGCCCTAGCTTGGGACGAAGTTGACGGCAACTTAAATACGGCTGTGCGTATAAACAGCCATGTCAACGATAGTTTACCCGGTGAGTATATGGTGGAGTATGAAGTCTGCGACTACTCCGGTAACTCCACCACCGCTACTCGTCATGTACGTATCCTGGCGCCGGAAGAGCGTCTGGAGCGCACTACTCTCACCTACTCTGGTAGCTTTAAAGAGCAAAACTCCGCCCCAGATATTAGGTCATTGCTTATCGAGAGCGAAAGCGACTTGGAAGTGCGAGTAACCCCCAGCAGTAGCAAGCAAGAGGCTATTGTCTCCGGCGCCATAATTGGCAGCGACGGCATCCTGGGCAGCAACCAGGACCAAAACGCCTTCGATTTCGCTGCCTATGGCGTAGCCCCCGGTAACTACGATTTGGAGTTAGCTATGAGGGAAGGTAACGGTGCCGCTTACACGGCTACGGTAACCATAGACTCTCTGCTCCACTCTTTCCCTCTGGCGGAAGTACCTTTGCCTACCTGGCAAACCTGTCCGCAGTGCGGCGTCGATGTGCCTCGCGAACCCAACCGCCCCTACACCGCTGAAGAGCTGGAACAAGGCTTCTGGCTGGCAGAGTGTGTGAACAAACACCAAGTACCCATTGATCTCAACCCACCGCCGCAGCTAAGGGTTAATGGCACCCCCATTGTCCTACAGCAGCGCGGGCACTCCTACACCGACTTAGGTGCTTATGCTACCTCCGTAAATGGCCAACCGCTCCCCGATGCCGTCTCCACCTGGGGCTATGTTGATGTACGCACCCCCGGCTGGTATACCATTGCCTATCGGGTCAGCGATGAGGGGGGGCGAGTAGCCACTGCCCAGCGCCTGGTACGGATCTACACTTCGGACGGGGAAGCAGATTTTACCCTCTATGAGCATTACGGCACTTTAGGCGGGATCGGTCGCTTTGGCTATCAGTTCCCCACTACGGAAACCCGCACTTTAACCCTACCGAAGAGCGGGGAAGTAACCATAGTCGTTACCCCCACCAGTGGTGGCGCTCAGACAGGTTTGCTGTATGCTTCCCTTAAGGACAGTAGCGGTTACGAGCTGGCAGCCGGTGGCGATATTAACCAGTATACCTTAAGAGCCTACCCTACCGAGGCCGGGGAGTATACCCTGGAGCTCTCCCTGGGACGCGGGGAATATGTCAACTACTCGGTAGTTATACTCACTGCACTGGAAGCGGAAGTTGCCAGCGAAGTCTACGACAACGATAATATCGCCACTTATTTTAGCGATATCCACGGCTTACCCAGCACCCTGCGTACTGAAGAAGGACCCGTCCCCTTAGGCGGAGAACCGGAGGCTGTTGCCAGAGCGCCGAACCAGGCTATAGTTACCAACTGTTACCTGCTTAATGTGCGCAGCAACTACGGGGCAGATAAACCGATAGTCGACGCTTTGCCGGTAGGCACCGCCGTAACTGTGCTGGAGGAGAAGTATGGCTGGTGCCAGATCCAAACCGGAACCGTTGAAGGATGGGTCTACGGGGAGTATCTGAGTAAGTAGGAAGTAAAAATAACCCAAGCCGGGTCGATATGGCGGATATCTGCCATCTCAACCCGGCTTTATCTATAACTGAGGGAAGAAAAGAGTTAGGTTGGGTGTGGCGTTAAACCCCAACAGCAAAGTTAATACTTTTTAATTTGCACCCATCCCATTAACCATGATATACTGCAACCGCTTGGATTTCTTTTATTTTAGGAGGCGTATTTGTTGAGCCGTCATACCCTAATTTGGCTTTTTCTCTTGACCGCTGTGGCATCGTTAGTCTTTTTTATAATAGTGCCCCAAGTGGAGCCACAGGTGGCAACAGATGCGGCAACCGGGCGACAGTTGGTGAAACCTCCTACAGAAATGGCTACCTCTCTACCTACAGCAACACCTACCCCACCTCCCAGCGAGACTAGCCCTCCCCCACCTACCCAGGAGCCTAACCGCCCAGGTTTATCTTCCGGAGAAGGTGAGGCACCACCTGGAGCACCGGGTGGCTCCAGTCCGGGACGAGGTTCGCGAGTACCCGAAGGTTATATCTTTCCCAGTGAAATTGTCGCTGCCGCTGTCCGGGTGCCTCCCAGTTATGAAAACTGGAGTATCCATCTGGTTAACCTCTTCCACCCCCTACCGGAGGTATTTATGCCTTCTCTGCAACTCATTGAGGGGCGTTACACATATAACGAAAATATCGAATATTACTACGACGCCAGAGCAGTCTCAGCTCTGCAAAATATGCTTAAAACCGCCCGGGACGAAGGCTACCCCTTATATGTCTCCTCCAGCTACCGCAGCAAATCTTATCAGACTATATTATATAACAACGAAGTAAACTCTTATTTAAACGAAGGTTATAGCGAGGCTGAAGCGATCTACCTGGGGAGCATGTATGTGGCGTATCCTGACACCAGCGAGCATCAGCTAGGGTTAGCCGTAGATTTAGTTACTGCCGACCACTACTGGCTGGCAGATTCCTTTGAAGCTACTCCGGCTTTCGCCTGGTTGCAAAAAAACGCCGCCTCCTTTGGCTTTGTCCTGCGCTACCCTAAGGAAAAAACGGATATTACTAAAATAGGCTACGAACCTTGGCACTACCGCTATGTGGGGCAGGAGCACGCGGAGAACATGGTGAAGTTGGCTTTATGTCTGGAAGAATATGTGGCACATTTAGCCACAAATAGGTGAGTGAATATGGCTGACCTTAACCACCCCTTGCGGGTCTACCAACGCGAACTCTTTTTAGGGGTAGATGCTTTTGACGCCGCCAGCCATCTTAAACCGGTAGCGGTACTTGCTAAAATGCAGGAGCTGGGAACCAGCCAGTGCGAGGTGCTAGGCTATGATGAAGCCTGGATGCAGGAGCAAGGCTTTTTTTGGGTGATGGTGCGCATGCATTTGGAGATTTATCACGCACCTCCCGTGGGGTTTATCCGGGGAGAAACCTGGCGGGTCGGCAATGTGGGAGCTCTGTGGCGCAGAGACTACCTGCTGCACGATCTTAGCGGTCACAAGCAGGCAGCGGGAGTGGCTTTGTGGGCATTGGTTAGCCGTAAGAACCGGCAGGTGCTGCGTCCGGAGCATTATCCCCAAGGCTTCCCCTCGACGCCAGAGTATCTAGCTCTGGCAGAGCCGCCTAAGAAGCTGGTGGTTCAGGAAATGCCTTTATGGACAGAGTTTCCGGTGGTGTATAGCGACTTGGATAGCAACGGGCACGCTCATAACGGACGCTACACTGAGTGGCTCCTAGATGCTCTGCCAGCAGAGCTGGTGATGACCCACCAGGTGGGTAGGCTACAGATAGATTTTCGCAGCGAAGCCTACTTGGGAGAAGTGTTACAGCTACATGCTGCTAAGGAAAACCCCGGTGTCTGGCGCTTTGCCGCCTACACCGGGGAGAGACTTTGCTTTGTGGCAGAAATGCAATTGGTCTAAGCACTATTACCTACCAATCGCACTTATCTCGCTATAAATGGTATACCCTCTCCTTGGGCATATTCTTCCGCGTATATGGATGGAATGTTTAGCCCACGGTTTCTTGAGAGGAAACACTTTAGATATAACACGTGAAAAACGGGAAGATGGCATAGCTATCTTCCCGTTTTCTTTAATAATTTTTAGATAGAAATAATGATAGACTGTTGGATGCCAACTATCATTTTTAATTCTCAGGCTTCTTTGCCGCTTTTGCGCGTATGTCCTCGACCTCGTCATAAGCTAGACCGGTCAGTGCGGTTATATCCTCTATACGCATATTCATTTGAACAGCTTTGATGGCAATCTCTCTTCGTACCCCATTAATCCGCGAGCGCTCATCCCGAAGCTCCCTCTCCCGCCTTTCATACAGATCCCGAGCGAGTTCATCCCCAGACAGTTCCCGAAGGATCACAGCTGCTTTGGCTATTTGCGAATTACTGCCAGCTACCATTTCTAATTCCTCCTCTGTATACGCAGCAATAAACCTCACCCAATCGTATAGAACGGTTCCATCACTTATAGATGGAAGCTTACCCAGCTCTAGCGTATTTATTTCTATCAGGTCGCTAAACTCAACTTCGGTATCGGGATCATAAAATGTAAAGCGGTGATGATACCTCGGGCTATTCCGAATAAGGTCATCCTCAGTAATAATAATACTGATTACCTTTTTAATCAGCTTATAATCGTCCCCACTGCCAATTTGCTCCGTTATTAACTTGGCATCATAATAAATCAGGCGCTCCTTTAGCTCAGGAAAGACCTGTAATTGAATTTCTATATGAATTATCTTGCGGCTTAGGGTCTTAAGTTTGACGTCAACGATACCCAGTTTATCGCCGTCATACTCCCTGAGCAGTCTGGAATCTAGGATTTCCAGTGTTCCATATTCCTCCGCTGGTATACGTAAACATGACTGCAGGAAACCCGTAAGAAACTCAATGTTTCGTTCATCGGCAAAGAAAAGCGCGAAGATAACATCAGAACGGACAGGAAGGAAGGAGCGCTGAGACATAACGTGACCTCCGCGTAAAGATAGAATTCACAGCACTTCAAATATAGCAGTAAACTACCTGTATATTAATATGTTAGTGCTCAAATGTCAAGATGATGTGTTAGTAAATAATATTTTCTATATTTTTAGTGTCTAGGTTTCGGTTCAGTGAGAAGCACTTTAGGTGTCAGGTGTTTCAGCTACATGCCCCTAAGGAAAACGCCGGTGCCTGGCGCCTTGCCGCCTACACCGGGGAGAGACTTTGCTTTGTGGCAAAAATGCAGTTGGTTTAAGCACCACCTACCAATCACAACTAACTCGCGATAAATGATATACCCTCTCGTTTGGCATATTCTTCCGCGTATGAGGAAGCTTCTCCGATTATCCTTATACGTGTGCTTCCGATGAACGCATCACCTCCTATATACTTCACGCTAGCCGGAATATATATAGTTTCGAGTTCTGAGCAATTGGAAAAAGCCCAATCCTCGATGAACTTCACTGAGGAAGGCACGGTTATATTGGTAATACTGCTGCATCCCCTGAAGGCTGCAAACCCGATAGTAATTACACCATCTGGAATATCGACTTCCATAAGATTAATGCATCCCGAAAAAAAACGGTTTTCAACAACATAAAGGTTGCTTGGTAATGTAATATGTTGCAAATCCTCATTGTCCATAAAAAGACCAGGTTCAACCCTTTGTATATAGTCGGGTATAACAACATATCCTGCATCATCTCTGATTTTTACCCAGGGATAACATATTAATGTGGGTGTCCTATCTCCATACATAAACCCATATAATACTCCTTCATGGCTATAGTAAATCGGGTTTCCCCTGCTTACTGTTATCTCTTTTAGATTATAGCATCCTCGAAATGCGTTTGACCCTATATTATCAACATTCATAGGTATATTAATTTTAGTTAGAGACGAACAGTTTAAAAATGTGTTATCGGGTATTCTTTTCAGTGATACCGGCAGCGATACCGAACTCAGAGAGTGACAATCCGCAAATACAGAGCTCTGTAAATGGACTATACTCTCTGGTATGGTAATCTCGGCCAATGAAGAGCAGCCTCTAAACGCCGAATCCCCTATGTTAGTTATCACCTCTGACATCGAAACACTCGTCAGATTACTACACCCTGAAAACGCACCGCTATATATAACACTAAGTGTATTTGGCATCTGTAACGAAACTAAGTTTGTGTTCCCGGCAAAGGCAAAATCCCCTATTGTCGTAACCTTCCTACCGTTAATAGTGTCTGGAATCGTAACACTAGTGTCTTTTCCTATGTAGCCTTGAATACGCACTGTATCTGTCACCAGGGTAACGTTTCCTGTAGGCAAAAACTCAGTGAATGAATGAATATCATAAATAAAATCCTTTGCTAAGGTATCCTTTTCATCTTCCGATGGTTGGCGCACACACGATACCAAAGTAATTACCATTAAACATACGAAAATTACGTTTCTCGCTTTTCTCACTGACATAAACATAAACCTCCTTCTTCTTGCTTCTATTATATCACATCATCTTGAACATGACCCCATCTTTGCGGTGCAGGTCACGATAACCTATCTATCCCTACTAAAAAAGTGTATAAGATAGTTTATGGTATGTTTTTTTATCCAACTCGAGCATAGAGCGTTTTCCGTCCTTAAAATCAATTACCACTCTATATGTGCCAACTTTCTTACCACCAAGACCTGCGAACAGCCCGATTGGTCCCAGAATAGCAGCACCAAATGCTGCTTTAGCAACCGAATCGACAACGCTGGTTTTTGTTTCAGAATCTTCTACGTAATAACTATCTACTGTTTCCTTGGTCAGCTTTATGCTTTTTAGCCAACCTAATGATATTTCCAAGCAATTTAGTCCGTTGATAAGAAGACTTCCCTGGTAATCACCAGCAACAACTTTATTAATCATTGGGGTTTCCTCCTTCCGCTAGTGATGTTTTCGTATTTAGGTTTATTATAACAGATATTTTTTCGTAAGCCCAAATATGTCTTATATAGCATTTTTCTGGCACGAAAAGATATTCCCGTGAGATATACGTCGAGCCCCCAGGTGGTTAGGCTACAAATGGATTTTCGCAAACGAACCTTCCTGGGAGAAGTATTACAACTACATACCCCTAAAAAAACCCCGGTGTCTGGCGTTTTACCGCTTACACCGGGGAGAGACGTTGCTTGGTGGTAGACATGCAGTTGGTTTGAGCCCTATTCCCCGGGTAAAGGGCGCATTAAGGGGAAAAGGACTCCTTCCCGGATATTATCTAGGTTGAGCAACACCTGCAGCAGGCGGTCTACTCCCAACCCCCAACCGGAGATAGGGGGCATACCATATTCCATGGAGCGCAGGTAGTCCTCATCTAAGGGCATAGCTTCCAAGTCGCCTTGCAGACGCAGGGCGGCTTGTTTTTCTAGGCGCAGCCGCTGCTCTACCGGGTCGACCAGCTCGGAATAGGCGTTGATTAGCTCGGCACCGTTGGCTACCAGCTGGAAGCGATCGACAATGTGGCTGTTGGTATCGTTACTCCGAGCCAAAGGGGATAGATCTAAAGGGTGACCGGTTAAATAGACAGGAGCGATGAGCTGGGGGCGACTTACCTTTTTATAGAGGGTATCGATAAGGTTGCCCCTTCCCAGTTGGGTAAGGTTCTCTTGCTCCAAAGGAATACCTTTTTCTTGGATCGCCGCTCTCAGAGAAGGAGCATCCGGGTAGGCATCGATATCGATACCGGCATCTGCCAAAATTAGCTCACGGAAGGAGACTACCTGCCAGGGAGCGGCGAAATCTATTTCGTTACTGCCAATAGTTACCGTGGTGCTGCCAAAGACTTCCTGCAAGATGGTCAGCACCATCTCCCGCATCAGCGCCATATTATCAGCATAGTTAAAGAAGGCGGAGTAACCTTCCACCATAGTGAAGTCCTGCAAATGGATAGGTGAAACCCCTTCGTTACGGAAGCAGCGGGCGACTTCAAAGACATGGGTAAAGCCCCCGGCAATGAGACGCTTAAGATAGGTCTCGGGAGCAATCCGCAGGTAAACATCTAAATCTAGGGCTTTATGGTGGGTGACAAAAGGGGTAGCGGTAGCCCCGGAAGGTTTGTTGGTAAGAATAGGGGTTTCCACCTCGATAAACCCTTGGGCTTCTAAAAAACGACGGATAGTAGATAAGGTTTTAGAACGCATTAAGGTTACCTGACGGCTCTCCTGGTTAGAGATAAGATCCAGGTAGCGCTGGCGCCAACGCAGTTCCTGGTCAGTAATGCCATGCCACTTTTCTGGGAGTTCCCGCAAGGCCTTCCCTAAGTAAGTGAAGCTGGCAACCTGCACGGTTTTTTCCCCGGTTTGCGTGGTGTAGATAACACCTTCCACCCCCAGGAAGTCTCCGATATCTACCCCTTTGTGAAAGAGGGTATAGAGCTCTTCCCCCAGGCGGTTTTGCTGCAGGGAGAACTGCACCCGCCCTAAAAGGTCTTGCAGGTGGCCAAAGGTAAGTTTGCCTACCCGGCGGATGGCGACAATACGCCCTGCTACCCGCACGGAATCGGTGCCATCGTGGAGAAGAGCGGCTTGCTGCAGGGTGTGGCTCACCGGGAAGCGTTCCGGGTAACAGACAACCCCTGCTTCCTGCAGGAGGCGCATTTTTTGAACCCGGTAATCGACAAAAGCCGCATAGTTTTCAGTGTTAGCGGAGATAAGCATAAAAATCAATCCTTTTATATTAAATCAACGTTAGCTCCCTGTAATTATGTGTAGTAGTATATGTGTATGTGTATGTGTATTATATCCGCCTCTTTACTCTCTGTCAAACACTACTATCCAACATAACGTAAAAACTATGTAGTTAGCCACGTACAAAAAAAGGAGCGACAATGCGCTCCGTAGAAACTATCACCGGGAGTAATCCCCGGAAGAGTAGAATGTGGGCGGATGGCTTCAACCTACAATGCACCCATTAAAGTGCAAAGGAGGTGATGCCATGTCTGAATACTACGACCTGATAACGATCCTAATTAGGATTGCTCAGCTAGTGGTTCAGATCATAGGTCTGAATAAAAAAGACCAGCCGCCCTCTGGCAAGGTCAACGGCTAGTCTTTCTAGCTAACCCCAAGCCATCCGCTTGCGGACTGCTCTTCTGTTTGCATTATACTCGCTGTTAGCAAGAAATGCAAGTCTTTTTTTTAGTCTGATCATGACACTAAGTTGGGTTTTTTCTAACCTGCTATTTTAGCGAGGTATGCCTAACTCGTTCATCCCTCTCGCCAGTGCAGCGGCGTTCAGCCACGCAGGAAGAGTTACAGTGCGATTTACCGAGCGGTTAACTTGTGCGAGGCGGATGATGGTAGGTCTTGTACGCACAATATACCTTATTTTCTCCTTCCTGGCAAGAAGGAAGTAGCTGCTGCTTCGCGAACATAATAAGCAGTTGATGCCCCTAAAAGCTGTCTTTTGGGCTTTATCTCCTCGACAATCAGGCACACCCAGGCGGCAGCGGGTTCCATATCGCCCCAGGCGATGTTAATCTAATACTCCGGCAAACTGGCGGTTTACCGGAGTGAAAGGGAGAGAAAGTCTTATGCGCCTGAAGTACGACCGCTACTACCGCTACCATGCACTTACCGAAGCCCTGGAAGATTTTCAGCTTGCCTTCCCTCACCTGGCCAAACTCTACTCTTTAGGCCAAAGCTACCAAG
>WREE01000064.1 GCA_009779515.1 Symbiobacteriaceae bacterium | reverse complement strand
TGGGGTATACCACTACCTGCCTCAGGAGCATGTAGGCGTTAAAGGAGCCGCCGTGGAGTTGGTTAAACCCCTAGACAACATTCCCGAAACGGTGACCAAAATGCTAGCAGGGCAATCCTGGGGTGGTAAAGCTCAAGTAATTCTCTTTTTCACCTGTATCCCCTACCGTGCAGAATGGCGGTATAGTGAGACCGCTCATCGAGTCATCTTAATCGACTTAGGGCATGCTGGGCAGCATGTCATGCTCTCGGCTACAGCTTTAGGGTTGGGCAGTTGTTGCCTGGCTGCTTACGATGTGGAGTATTGTGACGAAGTTTTGGGTGTCGATGGGGAAGAAGAGTTCACCATTTATGCCATACCGGTTGGTGTGGTAAAACAGGGGTAGTTGCACCTGGCGGGACTATACCATAATAACCATAAGGGGGAAGTGCTTTTGGAACCTGTAGTTTTAAAAGAAAAAATGCAGCAAGTCCTGAGCTTTATTAAAGCCCAGGAGGGAGTGGAATATGCTGATGTCCGTTCCAACTACATCATCACCGAAAACTGCTCCACGGAAAATATGAAAGTCCAAAGCCTTAGCAGTGCTAAAAATTTAGGCTATGGCATTCGAGTTTACATGCAAGGGAGCATGGGCTTTGCTGGCTCCCAGGACTTTGAGAATATGGAAGCTACCGCCAAAATTGCTATGGAAATTGCCCAAGCCACTCGTCTCACCCAGAAGCACCCGGTTAAACTGGCGCCTAAGCCGGTGGTGGTGGCTAGTTATGCTACCCCCATCGAAATTGATCCCTTTACTGTCAGTAAAGAAGAAAAGCTCGGTCTCCTTTTTGAAGCCGAAGCTCTGATGCGGGAAGCTGCTCCCCAGCTCTTTCGCACCCAGGGTAATCTCATGTTTCGCCACGAAGTTAAAACTTGGGCAGATACCGATGGCGGCTTTATCACCCAGGATCTCTACGAAATAGGCGGTTCTATCTCGGCTATTGCCATCGGTAAAGGGGAGATGCAGTTACGCAGCTACCCCAACTCTGCTGGAGGTAACTTCGCCACTGCCGGGTGGGAGTTTATCAAAGCCATGGACTTACCGGGCAATGCTGCCCGAGTGGGTCGTGAGGCTATGGCTCTGGTTGAAGCCGAGGAGTGCCCTTCCGGTATCTTCGATATCGTCATCGCTCCCTCTCAGCTGGTACTGCAGATTCACGAATCGGTAGGTCATCCTATTGAATTGGATAGAATGTTAGGTTACGAAGCCGGTATGGCAGGAACCTCCTTCTTAGATTCCGTAGAACCCGGCAAATTCCGTTACGGTTCTGAACATGTGACCATTGTTGCTGATGCTACCGCTCCCGGTGGAGTAGGCACTTTTGGTTATGATGATGATGGGGTGGCTGCTCAACCCATTGAAGTTATCACCAAAGGTATTTTCCACAACTTCCTCTCCTCCCGAGATACGGCAGCGGTGATCGGCAAGCCTTCCAATGGCACCTGCCGCGCCGATGGTTGGGGACGTATACCTATTGTCCGCATGACCAATATCTCTTTAATGCCCGGGGATTTCACCTTCGACGAGCTTATAGGTGGTATTGAAGACGGCTTATACCTGGATGTGAACCGTAGCTGGTCTATTGATGATCGTCGTTTGAACTTCCAATTTGCTACCGAGGTAGCTTACGAGATTAAGCAAGGCAAACTTACCGGCAAAATTTACAAAAACCCTATCTACACCGGGATTACCCCTGTCTTTTGGGGTTCCTGTGATGGGGTGGGTAACCCAGACTTTTGGCGGATGATGGGAGTCGCTAACTGTGGCAAAGGTGAACCCGGGCAAGTCGCTCATTGTGGCCACGGCTCTGCTCCTGCTCGTTTCCGTCAGGTAAAGGTAGGTGTGGCTGATGTATAACAAAGAGCGCATCTTTCAGCTGATTGACCAGGCTCTAGCTCTCACCCAGGGACACCCAGCCCTGGTGCAGGTGACCAGCAGCGCCGAGGGTCTTTCCCGCATTGCCAACTCCGAAATTCATCAGAATGTTTTCGAAGACCGCACTTCGCTAAGCGTCACCATCTACGACAGTAAAAAAAGCAGCTCTATCTCCACTACCCTGCTATCACAAGAAGGCATTGCCGAGGCGGTGCAAGAAGCTATAGCTAACTTGGCGCTCCTCCCGGAAGGAGAAGAGCAGCAACCTTTAATTTCCGAACCTAAAGAGATGGAAACTCTACGTTTCAGCCTGGAACTTCATGAAGCTTTTGGGGTGGAGACCCGGGTACAAATGATTGCCGATGGCTTTAAAGGTATTCCCGATAATTACAAGGCCTATGGGCAGTTGGCTTACCGAGCGACGAATACCGGTATGGGTAACAGTGCTGGCATCCGTCGTTACAGCGATGATAATTCGGTACGCTTTTCGCTATTAGTCTCCGATGACGTAGGCGGAACAGGTTATGCTTCCATGGTAGCCAGTACTCCGGAAGAGGTAGATTTAGCGTCTGTCTTCGCCATTGCTCTGCAAAAAGCCCAAGCCAACCAAGATCCCATCGAGTTAGAGCCTGGTGCTTATACGGTAATTTTAGAACCCATGGCTGTCAGCAATTTGCTGGGTTCTTTGATGTTCAGCTTCAGCGGAGCTGCTCTGGTGAGCAAAATGAGTTTTCTTACCGACCGCCTAGGCGAACAGCTCTTCTCGGAGAAGCTCACCATCGTGGATGACTGGACTAACCCCTTAAGTCCTGGTATAGCCTTCGATAGCGAAGGTGTTCCCCGGAGTAAACTAACCTTGGTGGATAAAGGGGTTACCAAGGAGGTGGCTTGGGACAGAGCTGCGGCTGCCAAAGCAGGAGCCCAAACCACTGGGCACGCTCTCTCCTTTATGGGACGTTCAGCCTCAGCCCCTATGAACACTGTCATAACACCAGGGGAAAAACCCCTAGCGCAAATTATCGCTGAAACCACTAAAGCTCTTCTGGTAACCCGCTTCCACTATATGAACCCGGTTAATGCCCGCCAAGCTTTGCTTACCGGTATCACCAGAGACGGTTTCTTCCTGGTGGAAAACGGTAAAATAACTAAAGCGGTGCGCAACATGCGCTTTACCGAGAGTATGCTTAAAGCTTTCTCGCAAATTGAGGAGATTGCCAGCGACGGTGAGCGCTTAGGTGCCATGATGGGTTCTTCCTATGTACCTGGTATGAAGATCACCGACTTTCACTTCACCGGTAAGACCAGCTTTACCGATACCTAACCAACCTTTTAACAACACCCTGCTGTTCGCAGCAGGGTGTTGAGGCTGAAGACAAAGTCTTCAGCCTCTCGCCTTAAGAGTGCGCTCTTCAGCGAATTAAAGTATGTTCAAGGAATTAAGTTTGCTTTTTGACGCGCATGTCGCCAAAAAGCGGCTACTTTTATCCCTTTAAGGTGAGTTAGGTAGGAAACAAGGAATATGAAACTGGGTTTTTTGCAGCCTCAACCCCCTGCTGTTCGCAGCAGGGTGTTGTGCTGGCTGAAGCCTGTTTCATATTTTCTTCATAAATAAAGGATTCCCCCACAGCTATAACGAACAGATTCTCGGTTTTCTCTGTGACAATTCACGATATTACCCAAAGGAAGGTGATGGCTAAGCTCTAGCATATAAGTTTAAAATCCGGCTCTTTTCCTGCCCTATTCAAAAAAAGAAGGAGTGACCAGCAAACAGTATGAATACTGCCGAACTCCGTGTAACCATGGAATCTCTCCTTGGCAGCTGGCTGAAAAACGATAGCAACCGTTTAGGGCTAGCTACCCTCCTCTACTTTGGCGTCTTCTCCACAGTTATCCTAGTGTATTGGCGTAAAGCTACCCATGGTACCGATCCCTTACCCAAGCTGCGGCGTATTGCCGGATTGGATGCCGTGGACGAAGCTATCGGGCGCGCTACCGAAATGGGACGTCCCGTCTGTTTTAACCCAGGCACCAGCGGCTTTTCGGCTCCTACCTTTGCTGCTTTAGCAGTTTTAGGTTATATAGCCGGACAAACTGCCCGTTACGACGCTCGCCTCCTGGGATGCTACAACTCACCCCAGGTTATGTCCGTTGCTCAGTCTATTGTACAAACTGCTTATATCGAACAGGGTAAAGCTGAGTCTTTCCGTTTAGACGACATTCGTTACCTCAGTGGCGACCAGTTCGGTTTTGCTTCCGGCTGTATAGGTGTTATTCAAAGAGAACGCATAGCTGCTCAAATGATGTTTGGCAACTTTGCGGCAGAAGCTCTGATTATCGCTGAAGCGGGTAACGTCGCCGGAGCTATCCAGGTGGCAGGACAGACTAACAACTTGCAAACCCCCTTCCTGGTAGCCGCCTGCGACTACTGCTTAATGAACGAGGAACTCTATGTGGCTTCTGCCTACCTCAGCAAAGATAGATTACGTGTGGGTATGTTGGCAGCTCAAGATATCTGCCGTCTCGTATTGATGACCATCATGGTTCTTGGCATTATTTTTGAGTCATTCGGGAGCAAAATAGTTTCCGATTTGATGACATTATACTAAAGGAGGGTCAGTAAATGCGCAGAACGGTTCCTTTGATACTCTCCTTTACGGCTGGTATCCTGATGATCCTGGACAGCTACTTTAAAATTCCTATTATTAATAACTTTGCCACCGACTATCTCATGCGTTCCATTTCGGTATCGGTAGCCTGGGCTGCCGGCTTAGGTTCCCTCAACTTAATTCGCCTTCATATTCGCCATATCAGCAGCAAACGGCAAAACTATCAATTTAGCTATGTTCTTATTGGTGTTTGGCTTTTCATGCTCACCTGCGGAATTTTCCTCCAGGGGAACACGGCGAACCCTTTCTACCAGTTCTTCTACAGCAATATTCAGGTCAACTTGAGTGCTGCGGTTTACTCACTGGCATCATTTTACTTAGCCAGCTCATGTTACCGGGCTTTCCGTGCTCGTAGCGTAGAATCTACCGTCTTGCTGGTCTCTGCTGCTATCGTCATGATCGGCTCTGTTCCCGTAGGGGCAGCCATTTGGAGCGGCTTCCCTGCCATACAAGGTTGGCTTCTGAAGATTGTCAACGACTCTGTCATCCGCGGTTGGTCTATCGGGCTTACTTTGGGCGGTCTCTCCCAGAGTGTCCGTAACCTGGTTGGCATCGAGCGCGGACATCTACAGGCTGGCGAGTAAGGAGGGAACGAGATATGAACAACAGTACCATATGGCATAGACTCGCGGCTATCGATAGCCGTATCCTTTATTTGGCGTTACTGGTCATGGTCGCTGTTCCCCTACTGCGACCTATCGGCTTACCTTTAGTTATTCTCGACGAAGTCCGTGACACCTTAGCCCTTATTGCCAGCTTCCCGGAAGGCTCCGTGGTTTGGTTAGCCTCTGAAGTAGCTGCCACTAACGCCGCCGAGCTACGACCAATGATTACGGCCTTTGCTCGCTACCTGGTTATGCAAAACCACCGGATAATTATCGGTGGTTTTTGGACAGATGGCTGCAACCTGGCGCGTATTTGGCTAGATCCTATCTTTGAAGAGATGGGAGCGGTATATGGGGTTAATTACGTTAACTTAGGTTACCGCCCCTCATCCACCAGTGTCCTTGATGAATGTCGCAAAGATATAATCAACGCTTACTCCGACCGGGATATTGCCGGGCGTAAGCTCTCGGAAATGCCAGTTATGGCGGGAGTGACTAAAGCCAGCGACATTGATTACCTGGTTTGCATGAGTCCGGGGACTCCCGGTACTTCCACATATATCTCTGCCTGGCGAGCTACTGGTGAAGTCGATGTCATTATCGATTGCCCCACTTCCGGTATGTATACCACGGCTGGTAACAACTATCAGGCGGGTATTACCAAAGGTTTGGTGGGTGGTCTTAACGGTTCAGCGCAAGTTGAGCAACTCATCGGCTATCCGGGGAAAGCTATCCGGGGTATGGACGCCCAGGGAACCGGGCACTTTGCCATTTTACTTTACCTTATTATTGGTAATATCGGCTACTACCAGATAAGACGCATGGATAGGGAGGCGAAAGAACATGCAGGGGGTTAACGTACCGGCTGGTATCACAGCCTCTTTACAACCGTTTGGCATCTATTTAGGTGTTATTGTCACCTTTGGGGTTTGGAGTATGCTTTACCGGGAAAACCCCTTCTATCGCATCTGCGAATTTGCTTATGTGGGTTCTGCCTCAGCCCATGGCTTGGTCACGACCTTTGCTAATACCATCAAGCCAGGTGTACTCACCAACATTATTCAAAACGGTAACTACTGGGAAATTATCCCCATCTGCTTAGGGTGCCTTATCTACTTCCAACCTTTCCGCACCAAGATGTGGATTGCTCGTTACCCCATGGCGTACTGGGTAGGTTATAACGCCGGTTACGCTTTAACCATGCGTACCGCGATGCCTCTACTCACTCAAATTAGGCAAACCATGTTGCCGGTTATTGTGCGCACCGCGAACGGTATTAGTTTAGTCGATTCTATCAACAACATTCTCTTTTCCCTTTTTGTCCTCTTTACCATGTCCTACTTCCTGTTCTCCATGAATGTCTACACGGGAAGGTACTCCTTCTTACTACGAGTAGCCAGGGTTATCATGATGGTAGCTTTTGGCGCCGGTTTCGGTACCGGTGTCGGTACTCGTATCTCCCTGCTTATTGGGCGACTAGACTTCCTTTTCTCGGAGTGGCTCACCTTGTATTAGTTACCAAACAAAGTTTGCCACTAACTATTTTAGACCCAACATTGACCTTACTGCCTGCCACGAGGGAAGCTAGCCTTGGTGGCAGCCAGTGGAAAATCTCCCAACCAGACTCTGGCTTCTCCTGGTGAACACCGCTTCCCAGGAGAAGGAGGCATTATCCTTCCACAGCCAAAGGAGCGGGCAAATGGTTGTCCGTTCCTTTTTTAGACAGTGTTTAAAAGTATTGCACTAAGGAGTGATTTTGTATGAATCTGGCGAGTATGCGTGCCGCAGTTGCTCCCCTTTTCACCTCATGGCTCAAGTCGGACAGCAACCAAATAAGCCTAGCATCCTTCTTACTCTTTGGTTTCTTTGCCGCTTTAGTCATCTATTATTATCGGGTGGCGACCCAAAGCAGCAGACCTCTCCCCAAGCTCCGCCGCATCGCCGGTCTCGATGCCATTGACGAATCTATCGGTCGTGCCACGGAAATGGGGCGCCCTGTGGTTTTCAACCCCGGTATGAGTTCCTTTTCCGCTCCCACCTACGGCGCTTTAGCTGTTCTTTCGTATGTAGCCAAGCAAACTGCTCGCTATGATGTCCGCCTAATCGGCTGCTTCCGCTACCCCGAAGTTTTAGCAGTGGCTCAATCCACCATTCAAGCTTGCTATGTGGAAGAGGGGAAACCGGATGCCTTTCGTACCGATGATATGCGCTACCTCAGTGGTGACCAGTTCGGTTTTGCCTCCGGTTGTGTCGGTATAGTTCAGCGGGAACGTGCTGCTGCCCACCATATGTTTGGCAGTTTAGCCGCTGAAGCTCTACTCTTGGCTGAAGCTGGAGCAGCTGCCGGGGCTATTCAAATTGCCGGGCAAACGAACAACCTGCAAACCCCCTTCCTGGTAGCCGCCTGTGACTACTGCCTCATGGTGGAGGAACTCTATGTAGCTTCTGCCTATTTAACCCAGGATCGGCTCCGTACCGGTATGTTGGCAGCCCAGGATATAATTAAAGTAATTCTCATAGCCCTAATTTTATCCGGGACGCTTTTTGTCACATTTGGCAGTACGCTCATCGGCGACTTACTGATTCTTTACTAAGGAGGCAGGGTAAATGCGACGCACAGTACCCCTTACCATATCTTTTGTCGCTGGTATGATCATGGTCATCGACGGATGGCTAAAAATCGGCTTTATTAACAATTTTGCCACCCGCTATCTTATGCCTTCGGTCACCATTTCCGTAGGTTGGGCAGCTGGTTTAGGCGCCCTCAACCTCATCAGGTTGCATAGCCGTAATATCGCCCAAAAAAGGTTAAATTATCAGTATAGCTTTGTTTTGTTGGGCTTTTTCTTCCTGATGCTGACTTGCGGTGTCTTTCTACAGGGAAATACTACAGCCCCCTTCTATCAATTCTTTTACAGCTCCTTTCAGGTAAATCTTTCCGCTGCCGTTTACTCTCTAAACTCCTTTTATCTGGTCTCCGCTTGTTACCGCACTTTTCGAGCACGGAGCTGGGAATCTACCGCTCTTTTGGTGGTAGCTTGTTTTACCATGATCGGCTCTGTTCCTATGGGTGCAGCCATGTGGGGAGGCTTCCCTGTTATCCAGAACTGGATTGTCAAAGTTATTAACGATGCCGCTATTCGCGGTCTCTCCATTGGGGTCACCCTGGGAACCCTTTCCCAGTGTGTTCGCAACTTGGTGGGAATCGAGCGCGGACATCTGCAAGCAGGGGAATAGGGAGGTATAAACCATGAACAACAGTATATGGCAAAAAGCGGCATCTATTGATAACCGTATTCTCTATATCATTATGGCCATTGTGGTTGCCGTCCCCTTAATGAACCCCATAGGGTTTCCTATTGTCTTCCAGCAGGAAGTATTGGATACCGTTGAGCTTATCCGCTCTTTTCCTGCCGGTACCATCGCTTATGTGGGAGCGGAGGTTGCAGCCACCAATGCCGCTGAGCTGAGACCGATGATGATTGCTATCGTCCAGCTGATGTATGAGCTAGGGCATAAAATAGTTATCGGCGGTTTTTGGGCAGATGGTTGCAGCTTAGCAAGATTGTGGGCAGCTCCCTTCCTAGATGAAGCGGGTGCGGTGTATGGCGAAGATTATGTTATTTTAGGTTACCGCCCTTCCTCGACCAGTATTTTAGACCAAGCTCGGACTAACTTTATCGATGCTTTCTCCGACAGAGATATTGGCGGCTTAAAACTCTCAGAAATGCCGGTCATGAAAGGTCTGGAGAAAGCCAGCGATTTGGGCTACCTAGCCATTATGAACCCTGGCTCTCCCGGTACTGCTACCTACACCACCGCTTGGCGAGCCACCGGTGAAGTTAACGTCATTATCGACTGTTGCACTTCGGGTATGTATATTTCCAGCGGTAATAACTACCAGGCTGGTCTCACCGCCGGTCTTATCGGCGGTTTGAATGGCGCAGCTCAGTTGGAGCAACTCACTAACCGTCCTTACAAAGCTATACGTTCCATGGATGCCCAAGCATTGGGACACTTAGCCGTCATTGCTTTGCTGATTATCGGCAATATCGGTTACTTCCAGACTAAACGCGAAGAGGAGGCGAAATAGTATGGCTGGTGTGCAAGTCCCTATCGGGATAGTCAACGCCCTTAACCCTTTATCTCCCTGGATAGGAGTGTTAGTCACTCTGGGGGTTTGGAGCTTCCTCTACAAGGAAAACCCGGTTTTTCGTATTTGCGAACACGCTTATGTCGGCTCCGCTGCCGCCCATACCATGGTGACCACCTTTGCTAATAATATTAAGCCGGGTTTGGTGGTGGATATAGCCCAAAACGGTGAGTATTGGCGCATAATTCCCATTCTCCTGGGCTGTATGATCTACTTCCAACCTTTCCGTGGCTATACCTGGGTCTCCCGCTACCCCATGTCTTTTTGGGTTGGTTATAATGCTGGCTACAACTTAACCCTACGGGTAGCTATGCCTCTGCTGACGGAAGTGCGGCGCACCATGCTGCCTATCTTTGTCACCAACAACGGTAGGTTCGATCTGGCTACTTCCATCAACAATTTCATTTTCACCGGTGTGGTCACCCTCACCCTGGCTTACTTCCTCTTCTCCATGAATGTCTTTAAAGGGCGTGCTGGCTTTATGATTCGAACAGCTCGCCTGGTCTTGATGGCCGCCTTCGGTGCTGGCTTTGGTACCGGCATCGCCAACTATGTCTCCCTGCTAATCGGTCGTTTCGACTTTATCATGTCCGATGTTTTGAAGCTGTTCTAGCTTTGTGTACGGAAAGGAGCTTTAAGCATGAGCAAACGTCCCATTACCGCCGAAGATCTCCTGGCTCTTAAGTTTCCTGGCGCCGCCCGTCTCTCCCCTGACGGCAAGCATATTGTCTACATGCTTACTGAAATGGACGGAGTTAAAAACGGTTACCGCAGTTCCCTTTGGTTGCTAGATAAAACTGCTAGCGGTTGGAGTGAACCTTACCGTTTTACCGTAGCTCATGTCGCCGATAAACTGATTCGCGACAGCCAACCTTTCTGGTCTGGCTGTAGCCGCTATATTTTCTTCATGTCCGACCGTAGTGGCCGCAGCCAACTGTGGCGCATTGCTCTGGCAGGT
>WREE01000063.1 GCA_009779515.1 Symbiobacteriaceae bacterium | reverse complement strand
CAGGGAGGCGGTAGGCTCATCCAGCAAGAGGAGGCGAGGCTCGGTGATGATGGCGTGGAGGATGTTCAAGCGCTGTTTTTCACCGCCACTGAAGGTTGAAGGGTATATTTGCCACAACTCACGTTCCAGACCAACATACGCCAGAAGCTCAGAAGCTCTCTCTTCAGCTGCTGCAAGCTCCCACCCTTGTTGTAGTAAAGGCTCTACCAGGATTTGCAAGGCTGATATTCGGGGTAATACATGAAAAAACTGGGAGACATAGCCAATCTCTTTGGCGCGTAGACGGATGATCTCCTGTTCATCGGCTTGCGCCAAGTTAATAAGGGCACTATCGGCACATTGATAGTAAACCGCTCCCGAGCTGGGTAAATAAGTGCGGTAAATGCATTTAAGCAGGGATGATTTTCCAATACCGCTGGGTCCGGTGATAGCCAGAAGACTGCCAGCTTCCGCAGTGAATGAAACACCTTGAAAACTGTTGAGTATGAGGCTGTTACGTATATGCATAGTGAATTCTTTGGACAAACGATCCAATTCAATCATTGGCTTTTGCCTCCATATGCCAAATAATCTGGGTGCGGATGCTAGGGGGTAGATCATCGAGTATCAGGCGCAACAGCAGATCGCTACGCCAAGCCAGCACAAAGGGCAGCGGGTGATCCAACTGCACAAACCGGCAACCCCTTGCCTCCAGAATAACCCGGGCTGCGGCGTAATCCCACGGTTTCAGGGAGGTGGAAAAATAGATATCGCTGCTACCGGATGCGACACTGCATAACTCCAGAGCAGCAACTCCTGCATAGCGGTGGTTTTTTGTTTTGACGAGGAGCTGTGTCAGTCCACCCCCCAACTCAGCCAACCGCATTATGCTTTTAGCGCTGTAGCAAACTATAGCTTCAGTGAGGGCCTGCGCCTGTGGCAAAACTGCGACTACATCTGGAAATAGTACTACTTCCCCGCGCCAGGCGGCATAACTACCGTTATAGCCCCAAACTACACCAAGTACCGGCTCGTTCCCTCTATAGAGCGCTATCGCCACACAGTAGTTTTGGCCTGTGCGGATATAGTTCATGGTCCCGTCAATGGGGTCTATATACCAACAGTAGTCACTCAATCCGGTTACCCCAAGGCTTTCTTCGGCGCAAATGCTGTGGTCAGGAAAGGCTGCGAGGATATGAGCGCATAATGTCTTTTCGATGCTGATATCCACCGAAGTCACAAAATCGCCGGGCGACTTGTCTTGGAGATCACACAGCATCAGCCTAGTCCGCGCAGACGCCGCGTAGGTAAACGCCTCCTCAGCCCATCCCATCACCCGTTCAAGGAGGTTTTCGCCAAGTTCACTCTTGATAAAGTCCATTATATTTTACCCCACACGGTATTGGTATTGTGCCGACGCTTTGCCATCTATGAATACCTTATGCACCAGAGGACGTTGGTTGAGTTGGCTTACCACCAGCAAATCGGCTTTCTTGCCTACCACCACGCTACCAAAATCAGCAGCGATATCTAGAGCCTGCGCCGGGTGAAGTGTAACCAGCCTTACTGCTTGTGGCAGTTCGAAAAGGTTGTCATTGACCAGTTTAAAGACGGCGTTCAACAAAGCGGCGGGATAATAATCCGAACAAAGGACATCAACCAAACCGGCAAACAGAGCGTCACAAGCGGACAGGTTACCTGAATGGCTCTTACCCATCAGGACATTGGGCGCACCCATGACAACCTTAAGCCCCAGACGCTGCGCTTCAGCCGCCACTTCCATTGTTATGGGAAACTCACTGATGTCAGCTTCGAGGTCTCGGTGTACCAAGTGCAGTTTATCTAGGGAGTCATCATCGTGGGAGGCGATGACAATCCCTTTGGCTTTGGCAAGTTTGGTAAGGTTAACCAGCATTTCGTGAGTAGCGCGGGGTTGGCTGACGCGCATTTCAAGGTATTTTTCAAACTCTTCGTCGCTATCGGTGCCCCTATTAGCTTTGAAGTTTTCGGCATATTTTGTCAAGTCGCGGTACTGCCCCTGCCCCGGAGTATGGTCCATCAGAGAGAGAAGATGGACGTCCCCAGCTTCGATCATGGTGATCAGATGCTCATAACCATCGAGGTTATCGATCTCGTAGCGGGCATGAAATCTGTGTCGCACCAGGTGCCGGCCCTCATGAAAAACCCGGATCAACTCCACCAGCCTCGACACATTGTGAGGTTGCCGGACGGCTGCTTTAAGGGCCATTGATGTGTTCATAAGCGACAATGAATGATACATCGTCGTTATGCCATGACCGAGGAGCTGCTTTTCCGCTTCCCGTAGGCTCATTTCAAAGTCCATTAAGCTTTGGGGGCGTGGCTGGATCACATTTTCGATATAATCGGAATGGACATCGATGATTCCTGGCATGATATAACTGCCTCGGGCATCGAAATAGTCCATATCTCCATTGTTTGTTTCAAAGGTTTCCAGCTCAAGCATGGGCAAGATGGCTTCGATGCGGTCATCATTTAGAATAACCGCGTGATAAGGCAGTAGCCGGTCTTCGGTGACGACGGTGCCGTTAAAAATGCAGCGATGCATATTACCTCCATATAACAGTTGTTAAGATAATAATGAGTGAACCAGAATCTGGGTAAACGGGTGTTGGGGATCCTCCAGAATCTGATCGGTAAGGCCGCTTTCAATGACTCTGCCCCCCAGCATAACCAGAGTACGGCTGGCTAGCATGCGGATGACTGCCAGATCATGGCTGACAATCAGCATGGTAATCCCCAGTTCCTGTTGAATCCTACGAACCAGATCGAGGACGCGGGCTTGGACCGAAAGGTCTAACCCAGTTGTAATTTCATCTAAAAATAGCATTGGGGGATTATTGGCTACCGCTTTGGCAATCTGAACACGCTGTTGCATGCCTCCCGAAAAATGCTTGGGCGGCTCTTTAACCCGGTCAAGAGGCACTTCCATGTGAGCCAGAAGCTCAGCTGTTCGCCGGGTCATTTCTTGTACATTACGGCTTCCGGCTGCGATCAGCTTTTCGGCGACGTTGGCACCGACAGAAAAACCCATGCGCAGCCCCATATGTGGGTTTTGATAGACCATGCCCAGCATGAGATGGCGAACCATCTTACGCTGTGGCAACGAGACCTTGAATACGTTAGCTGCCCCGTCCTGATAACAATTAAGCCTATAGTCACCACTGACCGGTTCGACATCCATATAGAGCGCTTGCACCAGTGTCGACTTACCTGAACCCGACTCTCCTACAACCCCGAGAATTTCTCCAGGGTAGACCTGCAAGGAGACATTGCGTACCGCCCAGATGCTGCCGCAATGGGGGCAGCGGTTACCTTGCAGCTCATTATCACTGGCTTCACAAAAAGTGCATCCCCGACCGTACCGCACGCTGAGGTTTGACAGACTCAAAGCCGGTTTATTCTCCATTTTCATTCATCCTTTTCAGGCAATAACTGCTGTCATTACATTGGTAAATCTTTTGTCCATCTTCGGCAAACAGCTCATCTAAAAAGACGCCTTGGGCGCCGCAGAGATGGCAGGCTCGGTCGGCCTGATCCTCGATGCGAAAGGGGTGATCCTCGAAAGCCAGCGAAGCGACTTGGGTATAGGGTGGGATAGCGTAAATCTTTTTCTCCCGCCCGGCACCGAAAAGATAAAGCGTCTCATTCATATGCAGCTTGGGGTTGTCAAAGCGGGGGATAGGCGAAGGAAGCATTATATAGTGGTTTTCCACCTGTACCGGGTAATCAGCACCAATTTTGACTTCACCAACGCGTACAATATGCTCATACAATCCTAGCCACATGGGTGCGTAGTCGAGTTCGGCGTGCATACGCTTAGTGACTGCTTCCCGCGGCTCCACCATTCGTAACGGTTCGGGCAGAGGGACTTGTAAAACCAAAATCTGGTCGTTACGCAGGGGGGCTTCAGGTATACGGTGACGCGATTGAATAAGGGTCGCCTGTGATGTATCCGTTGTTTGCTCCA
This sequence comes from Symbiobacteriaceae bacterium, assembly GCA_009779515.1. Classification (GTDB taxonomy): domain Bacteria; phylum Bacillota; class JAAYKD01; order JAAYKD01; family WRDA01; genus WREE01. The sequence goes on along the minus strand of WREE01000063.1, from coordinate 6,312 downwards.
CACCAGTACAGGAAGAAACGAAAGAACGTATGGATACCGCATTGACACTATCATCGCTGCCTTGATCTATGACCTTGAAGACGTCATCCTTGCCAATTAACGATAGGGTAATCTGGATGCCACCGGTTCCCCATCCGCGGCCAATGGGCAGTTCCCGCGAACCAAAAGGGACTTGATATCCGGGAATAGCAACTGCTTTTAATAATGCGCGGCGCACTTGCCGCTTGGCACCCTCGTCTAAGAAGGCGAAATTATAACCCTCAAGCATGACATGCCTCCGTATCCTTCCGTGTTGAACGCACCCGGTCGAGTTTAGACTGGAAGGTAACATAATGGGGTAGTTTTAAATGGGAAATAAAACCGCTCATTTCAAGACAATCGCCGTGGAGCAACACGAATTCATCATCGCTGAGAATACCTTCCGATTTCTTTTCCAGTGAAAAGTCCATAATGGACATGGAAATCGCCTTTTGGTCGCTACGGCCGAAGGTCAAGCCATACCCGACACCGATCTGCAGGGCATTTGTCGAGGTGTCGGCTTTATCGCCCTGCCCCCGCTCCATCCGTTTGAGGGGATCATCGCGCAACTCTTCAAGTTGGCTTTCCTCTTCTAAAGAGAAGAAAGACTCCACTTCGGTCACTTGAATTTCACCTACATGGAGGGTTTGACCATCCAACAGGGGATGGTCGATATTGACTTCCAACCAACCGGTTCGCAATTCGCCTACTGTAGGGTGTGCCTGACCGAAGCCGCGCAGATTGGCATAAGCCAATCCGCCAAGAAACCCGCTTTCAGCACGTGCCATAACCTGTAAACGTGCTGAACGGGGGGTGGGGAAACGAAGTGGGTTTTGGGTGATATCTTCAGGGACAGTTTCGCTTGATTTAGCATGTGTAGGAGATTGTACGATGATGTTTTCGGCGCGCAAAAGATCGGAGACCCGAAGCGCATGAAATGGATTGCATTCCTCATCTTCGCTGGAAGCTGTGTCGATCTTGGTATCTTCATGTTCGCTGAGCAATGAAAAATCCAGCAGTCGATGGGTATAATCATAGGTCGCGCCCAGCATCTGTCCTCCGGGGACATCTTTATATGCCGCCGAGATACGGCGCAACAGACGCATCTGCGCACCATCAAGAGGTATAGAGTAATAAGCCCGTGTCAGGGAGGAGCGGTAAGCCCGCAGGAGAAAGACTGCCTCCTCTACCGAGCCTTCCGATTGCAACAGAGCCAAAGCAGCATGATCAGGGCAGTAGAGCCCAGCTTCCCCCATAATCTTATCTATAAGGAGCCCCATACGGTTGACCATAGCCACTGGATCGAGGGGGTTATCTCCATGACAGCGATATTCCCTGAGCAAGGCTATTGACGCAGCAATCGCCTCCTGCCCACCGGTAACGGCAACATAAGCCATGTCTGCACCTAACCTTTCGTGGTTCGAGGCAAGGCGAGTAGCTTGCCATCGGGATGTACCAATACTAAATCAACACCCAGGGGGTATTCAAAAGCCAGTTCACGCCTCACGTGCAGCCAGGTCAGTGCACTGTGGGGAAGCTCTATAACCCGTCCGCCAGGTGGGATACCTGGCCCATGGATCTTCTGCTGCTGTATCCCCAGCGCCATCTCCTCGTAGGGAGACAGTAGGATAAAAATGGTTGCTGAGTCATGGGGATCGAGAAAGCTACCTGGCCGTACTTGACGCAAAACTGTGTGCGCTTCAAGATCCTCTGTCACAAAAACAAAGTCGGCTTCGCCTAAAGATGCTTCTCTGGCGCCGCAGAGTAGGGCAACTTCCTGTGCCAGATCCACCGGGCAATTGGACAACCAGTAACTTGCTTCCGGGTCACAGAGTGTCAGGAGCAGAGGCAGGAGCAAGCCGTCACGGTGGAACTCGCCCGAAAGATCAGGACAATCAACCCATATGCCTGGGTTAGCCATGGCATGAAGAATTTGTCGAAACAACCGCTGACAACCATGGATCAAATCAAAGGGAGCACTATTTGTCTTCATTCGCGATCCTCCATGATTTTGAAACGGACTTGTGTCTTGGCGTGCGCCTGTGCTTCCTGCCTTAGTTTCCCCTGGCGCACCTCTTCCAATTCTGCCACCCGGGGCAGTAACCGTTCCATCACCGCCAGTTTTGCTGAATGCGCTGCGTCCAGGAGGGCTAGGGCGCGACATTTGTCGGCGTCGCTGCCTGCCAGAACTGATATACCAGGATGCCCATCCACCCGCACCAGGCATTCTATAGCCAATAGCTCACCTAAATTGAACAACTCTCCTTTGACACTCTCTCGGGCGCGAAGCATCACCAACGTTTTGCTTGGCTCTTTAAGTAACTCGACTGTGTGGCTGCGTTCGATTTCACCGGCTAGCGCCAAAACTGCCTCCCGGTCTGCTGATGCCAGCGTACGCGAAAATTCCAGCTTGGAAACAGTAGTGCAGGCCAAATTGTGTGATGACATGAACTACACCTTCAACTTGCGCTTGACGGAAGTCAACAGCAGTTCTAAACTAAAGGCAAAGACAAAGACCATAAGAATAGCCGTCCCAGCACGCTCCATCTGATAAGATGACATCGATGCCATAATGGTATAACCGATTCCGCCAGCACCAACCATACCCAAAATGGAAGACTCGCTGAAGTTGACTTCGAAGCGAAGGGCAGTCCAGGCTATCAGGGAGGTTAAAGAGGCAGGTATAATCGCGGAAAAGAAGATTTGCAGGCGGTTCGCGCCGCAGGCTAGCAAGGCCTCGATGGTTGCCTGTGGCACCTCTTCGAAGCTCTGGGCAAAAGCGCGGCCGAAGAAGGCTACTACATGAAACAGCATACCCACAATGCCTGTCGCCGGGCTAAAACCCAGGCAGACAAGCACCAACAGTGCCCAGATCATGGTGGGGACTGCCCGTAGCAAGGAGAAAAAGCTCTGCAAAATCGCAGCCAGCGGCTTCCAGGGAGTTATATTTTCGGCAGCAAGACCGCCCACAATCAGCCCAATCATAAGTCCATATACCGTCGCCAAAATGGTGACTGTCACACTTTCCATTAACGCGCCGATAGCCACATCGAGTTTATCACTGGTCAGGTGTGAAAGCTTGGACACTACCCCACCCAGATTACCAACGCGGGAGAATATTTTGGCGAAGTCCAGCTTCAGTGAAAGGAAGGAGACGATAACGAGGATAAAGACGCATCCCCAGAACAAGGTGACGGGCAGAGTATAGCGGGGGATGCTCACGGCTATTTTGGCATCACGCTGGCTGTAGGGCAGCTCCAGCGCTGAAACTGGAGTAAAGGCAATCTCTGGCATTTGCACCGCCCTCACCTGGGTGGCTATCATGGCTACTTCGGACTCGACTCCAGAGGGGCTCATGGTTGACAGATCACCAATTTCCATCAGGCAAGCACCTTCTTTCTTATGATATCTATGAGCAAATTGACAACAATAGTAGCGACGGCGACGACAAAAATAACAAAGCTGGCTTCGGCATAGTTGAACTGCTTTATATATGTCATCATTAACAGACCGACGCCACCCGCACCGACCAGACCCAAAATGGTGGAGGTGCGGATATTCAGCTCCACAGAGTAGAGGAACCAGGAGACCAGCCCAGGCATGGCCGCTGGGATGATGGCTTGGGCGATCACCGCTGGGGTACTCGCTCCCGTAGCCCGTAATGCTTCCAGATTTTCGGCGGCTACCTCATCCAGTGTTTCCATAAAGGAACGGGTTAAAAAGCCGGTGGAAGAGAGAGTCAGGGCTAAATAACCGGCGTGTGTACCGATTCCGAAGGAAAAGACTAAAATATATGTCCAGATCAACGCCGGAATATTACGTATCACCGAAGCCAGACTGCGAGCCAGTGTGAGGATGCTTTTATTCCTGATGACAGCCGTCGACCCACAAAAAGACCAAAGCAGCGACAGGACCATCGCCGTGCCACTGGCAGCCAGAGCAAGGTAGATTGTCTGCATCATGGCAGCCATGATACCTGGCATGTTGGTAACCCGTGGCGGTAAAAAGTCCTGGGTAATAAAGCGACCAAACTCGCTCATTTCCAGCAATGAGGTAAAAGGGTTAAAACCGGTATACCATGTGGCGAAGGTAAAGAGTATGCCAACCGTCAGTGCAAACACCAGCACATTGCGGCGATCATCCGGGTGGGCTATGGGGGTTCTACCAGTAGAAATGGAACTCTCGTTGCTTTTAGCCATCCTGTGCCACCTCGCTTCGGATCGTTAATAAATGCATCGGTTTATCATAAATATATTCCAGCTTTTGATCGGTGAGAGCGGAGGTAGTTCCGTCATAGACGATATAACCCTTTTTCATCCCGATAATGCGGTCAGAAAATTCCATAGCGACTTCGACCTGATGCAGATTGACGAGGCAGCCTATGTTGCCCTGTTTTGCCAATTCACAGATAAGGTCCATAATCACTCGGGAGTTGGCTGGATCCAGGGAGGCAATAGGTTCGTCACAGAGCATCACGGCTGGCTTTTGCATAACAGCACGCACAATTCCGACCCGCTGCTTCTGGCCGCCTGACAGCTCCCCTGCTCGCTTATAGGCATACTCTTCGAGACCGGTTTCCCTGAGCAGGTTTAAAGCCCGCAGCTTGTCATCTTCACTATAACGGCCCATAACACCATCAAGGCTGTTCATGTAACCGAGGCGCCCGTGCAGGACATTCTGCATAACCGTAAGGCGGTTGACCAGATTAAAGTGTTGAAATACCATCCCAATACGCCGTCGGGCGTTACGTAGCTCGCTGTCCCGCAACTGGGTAATTTCCGTTCCCTCAATGAAGACCGCCCCAGCATCAGGTTCTACCATGCGGTTTATACAGCGCATCAGAGTCGTCTTTCCAGCGCCTGACGCGCCAATGATACTAACCACTTCCCCAGCCCTTACCTCCATCGAGGCATTTGCCAGTGCCGGGCTTGAGGAGCCGGGGTAGGTTTTATACAGGCCTTCTATTCGTAACACACTATTCATCATACGCTCCTGTTAAGGCATCACTTTTTGCATAAGGTCGCGCACATAGTCATAATCGCTGTCTATGGTGAGAATGAAACGCGCTTCATCCTCCGGTTTGTAACCTCCGCTGAGTTCGAAATACTCGGGATTATCGTAATTCAGATAAAAATCGAGGATTAGTTTTTTAAGCTCGGTAGGCAGGTTACCACGTATGGAAACAGGGGAATCGGGAATGCGTGGAGATTCGTGGATGATGCGAAAGTCTGCTTCAGTGGTGTTACCGGCGCGCAGTTCATTTTTCAATGTATTCGAAGCAATGGGTACTGCGTCTATATCGCCTGCCAAAATGGCGCGAAGACCATTAACATGACCCCCTGAATACATAACAGACTCGAAAAATGCTCCGTTGGTATGGAGGTCATCACTGGAGAGGCCAAATTTATTCATCAGCTCCAGGGTGGGAACATAATTTCCCGAAGTCGATGAAGGGTCGACAAAGGCGAAGCTCCGACCTCTCAGGTCTTCCAGTGTCTGTATATCGCTGTCAGCCCTGACAATAAACTGCGAAGTATAGCCGGTATTGTTCATATCGCTGTGGGTAGCGGTAACACACATGGCTTCAGCCCCAGCCCTCTCGGCGGCTTGAACATAAGTAACCGGGCCAAATCCGGCAATATCGGCTTTGCCCGTCCGCATAGCTTCCACAACCGCGTTATAGTCGGAAACGGATAGCTCTTTGACAGGAATGCCGAGGTAATCGCCGAGATCTTTTTGCAGCAAACCCCGGGCTTCAACCACCAGGTTAGTCGATTCGTTAGGCAGGTAGCAGATGATAATTTCTTTTACTTCTGCCTTCCAGGCCGGCTGATCGGGCGCGGAAGGCCTGTTTGTCGGTTCCAAGGCAGGTGCGGTATTACATGCCACCAACAGCAGCAGCGCCAAGGCGAACCCTGAGAGTCTCTTTAGAGAATACATAATTTCGATATCCCCTTTCATTCTTCATCATACGCTCACGCAAGATACACCCATCTTCTATAAGTGGGCGAGGAATGCGCTCCCTCCTTTATTGTTATGAATTTAGAACTTGACCATTTCCTGAAATTCTGCTATAGTCAATATCAGGAAAGGTGGTGATACAATGCTTGTCACGATTACAGCCAAAGTCAAGATCAAACCCAGTAAAGAGCAGTCTGTGCTGTTGCTGAAGACCATGCGCGCCTATTCCAACGCCTGCAATCATGTGTCAGCATACATATTTGAAACCAAAAACCTCAAACAAGCCGAACAGCACAATGCTCTCTATTACAGTCTTCGTGAGCAATTTGCTCT